>CAZMMG010000201.1:0-4555 GCA_964567355.1 uncultured Neptunicoccus sp. | reverse complement strand
GTCAGTCATCCAGTTGGTCGGGCCGGCCATGATCAGGTCCATCAAGGCTTTGCTATTGCCGGGGATATTGCGCAGATTATAGCCCTGTTCTGACAATGCGTTCAGCGTGTGAACCGTGCCCGCAGGCGTGTCCAACCCTACCCCGTTCGCCAGTCGCCCGTCTTTGTTGGGATAGTTGGCAAGAATAATACCGACCATGCGATCGGCAGGGGCTTTTTGGCGCAAGTTTGCCCAGTTTTTGGCCAAGTCGGCAACAAATTCTATGCGATCACCACGGGCGCGGTAGGTGGCGATGGGACACTGGGTTGCTGCGTCGAAATAGGCCTCACCCTTAAAAGACACCGCACGCGACAGGATGCGACCGTCAACTTCCGGAAGGGCGACGTTCATGGCAATGTCGCGGGCGGAAAGCCCGTTTAGGCCGGTTTCCCATGCTTGTTCCGATGCGGCTGAAAGCACGACCTGAAACACCGGTGCCTGATTTGCCGCAGCCATTGTTAAAGGGTTGCTTGCGCCTTGTTCGCCCTGATGTGGCGAGCCGACCGCAAAGCTGGTGCAGTTTAAAATTACCGATGGGGGCGCGGTTTCGAACAGGCTTTGCAAGGTGGCAACCGACACGGGGTCTTTTAACGAAGCGACAAAAATCGGCAGCGGGTTCAGCCCGCGACGCAAAAGGCTTTTAACCAGCCTGTTGATCGGGTTCAATCCGGCACCCTGCACCAAGGCGCGGTAAAAGATGATCGGCACAACGGGGGCGTCATCTTGCCAGTCCGCTTGCGCCGCTGTCAAATCGGCAATACCTGATCCGGGCCAATAAACCCCTGCACGCAGCAGCGGTTTAGCCGCTTCGGGTTTTTCCGATCCGTCCAGCATGGCATTGGCATAGCGCAGGAAGCTTTCGGCGTTTTGCGGCCCGCCTTCGACCATATAGGCCCAGAGGCTTTCCCAGTCGTCACGGGCGATGGTGGACAGATCCCATAATTCCCTGTCGGGTTTATCGTCGCCCGGCAAGGCAACAAAGGGAATGCCTGCGGCCCCAAGACGGGATGCATATTGTTCCATCCCGTATTTCCAGTAGCCTGTGCCGCCTAAAACGCGCGCAATCACCAGCTTGGATTTTGCGGCGCAATTTTCAATATGTAGATCAACCGACATCGGGTGTTGCAAGTGCATCATGCTGGCCAGTCGCAGGCTGTTACCATCCTTCAGTGTGGAATGCGCTTCAGAAAGCCCCGCAAGCTCAGTATCAGCCGCCGAGATAAACACAATGTCGGCAGGGCTTTGGCCCAGATCGAAAGGTTCCGATCCGTCATCTATGCTACCCGGTGTTGCGGCCAAAAGATGCATGTTACAACGCCTTTTGCATGAACAGGCTGACGGGGTTTTCTTGATAGGGGCCAAATTTTTCGCAAATGTCGTAGCCCAAGGATTTATAAAGCGCGATAGCGGCCACGAGTTTGGGGCCGGTTTCCAGTTTTATACAAGGCAGGCCAAGTGTTCGTGCCTGTGCTTCAAGATACGCCATCAAGATTTTAGCAATCCCCAGACCGCGCGCGTGATCCGGCACATATAGCCGTTTTACTTCGCCGTATGCGCCTTCATTCACCAAGGCGACACAACCCATTGCCCGGGTGTTTTTGCGAGCAACAAAGAAGCTGACTTTACCGTCCAGCAATTCATCTGCCGTGAAAGTAAAACATTCGTTTGCCGCATAGACTTCGCGCAAAGCCGCTTCACTGCCGTTGATCAACGCGTGCCCGTCTGTGGTGACGGGGCTTTCTTGTGTGACGGCGACCTGCGTCATGCCTGCAAAGCTTTGGTAATCGCGGCGCGGTCAAGCCCCGCCTGACCGATCACAACCAACCGCGTTTGGCGCGGGTCAGAACCAAACGGTTTGTCGAAGTAGCTGTCAATGCGTGGCCCCACTGCCTGCACTGTCAGGCGCATCGGTTTGCCTGTGACGGCGGCGAAACCTTTTAGACGCATAATGTCGTGACTGCGGATGATGTCTGCGACTTGCGCGGAAAAAGCGGTCACATCCGTGATCTCTGCGCGTTCCACAACAAAGCTTTCGAACGCATCATGATCATGGTGGTGATCATCACCGTGATCGTCGTCATCGTGATGGTGGTGGTGATGTGTGTCGCGCGCATCCAGATCATCCTCGGCCCCGATGCCCTGACCCAGCAAAACATCGACGGGTAACGCCCCCATTGTTGCTTTGATCACCTGCACGCCGGCGCGACTTTCGGTTTTCAACTTCGCCACAAGTTTGATCGCCTCATCCTCACCCAACAAGTCTGATTTGTTCACCAATATCATATCGGCACAAGCCAGCTGATCTTCAAACAGTTCCGACAGCGGGGTTTCGTGATCCAGATTTTCATCCCTTGCACGCTGTGCATCCACCGCTGCTACCGAATGGGCAAAGCGACCTTCGGACACGGCCTTGCCGTCCACCACGGTGACCACGCCGTCAACGGTCACTTTGGTTTTGATGTCGGGCCAGTTGAAGGCCTGCACAAGCGGTTGCGGCAGAGCAAGGCCCGAGGTTTCGATGACGATGTGATCGGGTTTCGGGTCGCGTGCCAAAAGCCGTTCAATGGTGGGAATAAACTCATCGGCAACAGTGCAGCAGATACAACCGTTCGACAGCTCGACCACATCATCCTTTGTGCAGGTTTCATCGCCGCAGCCGGTCAGGATATCGCCGTCTATACCCAGATCACCAAACTCGTTGATGATCAGGGCAATGCGCTTGCCATGTGCATTTTGCAGCATGTGGCGGATCAAAGTGGTTTTGCCTGCGCCCAGAAAACCGGTGACAACAGTTGCAGGTATTTTTTTGGCCATTTGGGATTCCCGTTCAAGGCTGTTTAAAAGGTTATAATCAATGATAAGGGTGGTGTCTTGTCTGATCTTATCGGGTAGGTTAGGGGGATATGGTCTGCAAACTTACTGCGAAAGAGACCCCATTGCGCCATACTGTTTTCATTTGTTCAACCTGTCGCGCCGATGGGGAAGCTATGCCGAAAGGGGCGGCATTGGCGGATGAGTTGCGGCAGCTTTTTGCAAATGCGGATGATGCCGCGGTCGCTGATTTCAACGTTGAAACTTTTGAATGCATGTCAGCCTGCGCCAATCCTGTCGCGATTTCGTTTCGCGCTAATGGTAAGGCGGCATATATGTTTGCGGGCATTGATCCGGTTAAAGACCAGCGCGATATTCTGGCCTTTGCGCGATTGTATACGGCGGCAAAGGACGGCTGGATTGAAGATGCGCGATCCTGTGGGCGGCTGCGGTTCTGCCTGTTGGGGCGCATTCCTGCATAAGATATATCAGACATTTGCGGTTGTCGAACCACGTTGCCAGAAATATCCCGCCAATAGCCCCAAAATAGCCCAAGCAACCAACCCTACACCTAATGTGCGGCCAGCAAATAATGCGGCTAGTTCGGGCGGAACGGTTCCATGGAACAGTTCAGGATGCGGTGCGCCGATGATATGGGGCAGTGCCGCAAGTATCACTGCGCCCGCCCATGCAGACCAGTTGCGGCCAAAGGCGATCAGCCAGATCGACACACCGGTTGCACCAAGTGTTCCGTACCACCAGATTTGACGCAGGGCCAGATCGGCGGCAGACATGCCGGGCAATTCAGGTGGCAGGTTGAAAGCGGGCGCAAATTGCACCGTGATAAAGCCCGCAAATCCCCAAATGATACCCGACCGCGCGGTGATTTTGGTGCCGCGCTCATCGGCCAGGGCCATCAGAGCAACCATAAACAGGCCGTAACCAGAATAAAGCAGGGTCGAAAACAGCACCGTTAAAACGTTGCGCATCACGTCGGTTTGCACTTCCATATGGGATGCGCTTCCGGTCTCGGCGATATGTGTCAATATCCCGCTTTCAAACAGTTCCGCGTGCAGCAATATATGCTCGACGAAAACCACGTGCAACAAGGCGGCAATCAACCCTGTTGCAATGCCAGCGACCAATGCGCTGGTGAATATGCGTTTGAACATGGCCTAGTGGCAGGGAAAGCCAGATGCGTGGCGTAAATCATGCGCTGCATCGTGAATGGTTTGCGAGTGTAGAACCCCAACAAACGAAACCACGCCAAGGCCCAAAAGGGCGGCAAAAAATATCGCTTGTGTGGTGGATTTTACCTGTGCGGCAGTGTGTGTAATAGTTGTCATTTGCATCTCCTGTGCCGTCATCCCCGACGGTTTGTTAAGTTTCATGCAAGGCTGGTTTCCTGACTTGTGGGTCAATGCGCTGCGTCTGCCTTCCCGGTGTTGCCACCAGTGGCGTTATCGACGGGCGCTCTCCACATACAGTCGCGGGGGCGGTTGTGGCTTTGGGCCCCTTTTGGGTCGTCCCTGTCCACATTCCCATTTGATCCCCAGACGCTGAGCGCCTTGGCGGGGAACCATGCCCGTCCTTAATGACCATCGCAAAGGCACTGGTCAAGACGTTTTGCGACGGGGCTGTGCCATTTAGCGGCATTTTGATTTTGTGAATATATCGCTATATACAACAATATGTTGTGGATAAC
>CAZMMG010000200.1:0-4580 GCA_964567355.1 uncultured Neptunicoccus sp. | reverse complement strand
GCATACGAGATTCGCCTTAGTCTCGTGGGCTCGGAGATGTGTAATAAGAGACAGAACCACCACAACTGCAAAACTTGCCAAACGCCTGTACGAAAAAGACGGCAAAAAAGTTCTGCTGGCCTCATTGGACACCAACCGCCCGGCCGCGATGGAACAGCTTGAGATTTTAGGCCGTCAAATCGGTGTCGACAGCCTGCCGATCATCAAGGGCCAAAGTGCCGTTAAAATCGCCAAACGTGCTAAACAACAAGCCACGCTTGGCGGCTATGACGTCTATATTCTCGACACCGCCGGACGCCTTCATATCGACGATGTGTTGATGGATGAGGTGCAATCGGTGCGCGACATCGCGACCCCGCGTGAAACTCTGCTTGTGGTCGATGGCCTGACAGGTCAGGACGCCGTCAATGTCGCCTCGGAATTCGACCAAAAAGTCGGCATATCCGGCGTGGTTCTGACCCGCATGGACGGCGACGGGCGCGGCGGTGCTGCCCTGTCGATGAAAGCCGTCACCGGCAAGCCGATCAAATTCGTCGGTCTCGGCGAAAAAATGGACGCGCTGGAAGAGTTTCACCCCGAACGTATTGCAGGCCGCATCCTTGGCATGGGCGACATCGTCAGCTTGGTGGAAAAAGCTCAGGAAACCATCGAGGTCGCGCAAGCCGAGCGCATGATGAAGCGCTTCAAAAAAGGTCAGTTCAATATGAACGATCTGAAGGCCCAGCTTGAACAGATGATGAAAATGGGCGGTATGCAAGGTGTCATGGGCATGTTGCCCGGCATGAAGAAAATGTCGCAAAAAATCGAAAATGCAGGCGGTATCGACGATAAAATCTTCAAACGTCAAATCGCCTTAATTCAGTCGATGACCAAAAAAGAACGCGCCAACCCGAAGATCATGCAAGCCAGCCGCAAAAAGCGTGTGGCCACAGGCGCGGGCCTGACTGTTCCCGAACTGAACCAACTTTTGAAAATGCAACGCCAGATGGGCGACATGATGAAGAAGATGGGCAAAGGCGGCATGCTGAAACAGGCGATGCAAGGGATGCTTGGCAAGGGTGGTGGAATGCCCGAGATGCCAAGCGGTATGGACCCCAGCGCGATGGATCCAAAAGCCATGGAAGAAGCGGCCAAGAACATGGGTAAACTGCCAGGTCTTGGCGGTGGTGGATTGCCGGGCCTTGGTGGCGGCTTGCCACTTGGCCTGTCAGGATTCGGGAAGAAGAAATGATGTCTATTCCTACTCTTGAAACCGAACGCTTAATACTGCGTGGCCCTGAAGCCGCAGATTTTGGCCCCTTGGCAGAATTCTTTGCCGATAAAACCCGTTCCGTTGGATTTGGGGGGCCACTTAGCCATAATGATGCATGGCGATGGTTTGCCAGCTCAATCGGTCACTGGTCAATTCGTCAGTATGGATTTTGGACGGTTGTCCTAAAAGACACGCAAAAAGTTTGCGGTATTGTTGGCATTTGGTATCCTGAAGGCTGGCCCGAACCCGAATTGGGGTGGGTCATGTTTAAAGAGGCCGAGGGCAAAGGCATTGCCCAAGAGGCCGCCGAAACTGCACGCAATTATGCTTATAACGTTCTTGGATTCACCACTTTGACCAGCAATATCATCCCAGGAAATACGCGGTCTATAAAATTGGCAGAGCGTCTTGGGGCATATTACGAGCGCACGTATGAAAATGATCATATGGGGCAGGAGTTGCTTTATCGTCACCCTGCTCCGGAGGCATTATAATGACCGACACCACCCAAAAAGCCGCCGAACTGCTGGCCGAACACCGCGAAAGCATCGATCGTTTGGACGCGATCCTGATTTACACGCTGGGCGAACGGTTCAAACAAACACAAGCCGTGGGCAAACTAAAAGCCGAACATGCGCTACCGCCGTCCGACCCCGCGCGTGAAGCGGCCCAAATAGAACGCCTTGAGGATTTGGCCACCCGCGCCGACCTTGACCCGAAATTCGCGACGAAGTTCCTGAACTTTATCATCAGCGAAGTCATCCAACACCACAAGAAACATCAGGAATAATAACAAATGTAGGGTGGGTTTTAGCCCACCAACCACGCCATTATAGGAGAAATAACATGGCTATGAAAATCAGACTTGCCCGTGGCGGCTCAAAGAAACGCCCGTTTTACCGCGTTGTCGCCGCCGACAGCCGCATGGCCCGCGATGGCCGTTACGTTGAAAAACTGGGCACATACAACCCGCTTTTGGCAAAAGACGACGAAAACCGCGTTCAACTGAATATGGAGCGTGTGCAATACTGGTTGGGCGAAGGCGCACAGCCAACAGACCGCGTATCCCGCTTTCTGGAAGCTGCCGGCGTTGTCGCAAAAATCACCCGCAACAACCCTGAAAAAGCCAAACCCGGCCAAAAAGCTCAGGACCGCGTAGAAGAAAGAGCTGCTAAAGTGGCGGATGCTGCCGAAGCTGCAAAAGCTGCGGCTGAAGCACCAGCCGAAGAGCCTGCGGCAGAAGACGCTGTAGCCGAGTAAACCAGCACAGGAATTGGGCCAGATATGCGCGAATTTTCGCAAGACTTCCAATCCGAGCTGAATGAACTGATGAAGTGGCGCCGCGATGTGCGCCACTTCAAGCCCGATCCCGTTGACCCTGATTTACTGCGTACATGCCTTGACGCATTCGGGTGCGCACCCTCGGTTGGCCTGTCGGAACCTTGGCGCATTGTCAGCGTGAACAGCCCGCAAGCCCGCCAAAAATCCCTAGCGAATTACAAATCCGCCAATGCAGATGCGCTGGCAAGTTACCAAGGTGAACGCGCTAAGCTATACGCCTCCCTGAAACTATCAGGCATGACCGACGCGCCGGTACAACTGGCGGTTTTCTGTGACGAGGCTACCACAAAAGGTCGCGGTGTCGGGGTGCAAACCATGCCCGAAATGCGCCGCTATTCGGTGGTCTCTGCGATCATGAGCTTCTGGCTTGTAACCCGCGCATATGGTTTGGGCCTTGGTTGGGTTTCCATTCTTGACCCCAAACAATTACGCCACGATCTTGATGTACCTGACAACTGGTCACTGGTTGCCTATCTCTGTGTCGGGTGGCCAAAGCAGGATACCGAAACACCAGAACTGGAAACCGTTGGCTGGGAAGTGCGCGATGCAAAACTGACCACATTGATCGAAAGGTAAAGCCATGTCATCCGATTTGATCTGCATAGGCGCCATCATCGGCGCATTCGGCATCAAAGGCGAATTACGCGTCAAAAGTTTTTGTGCCAATCCCGCCGACATCGACACATATGGGCCGCTAACATCCGAAGACGGCGCAAAAACCTATGATCTGCGCGTCATCGGCCCGATTAAGGGCGGCTATGCCTGCCGCATCAAAGGCGTGCAATACCGAGACCAGGCTGAAGCCCTAAAAGCTGTTCGGCTTTTTACCAGCCGGGATAACTTGCCATCCTTGCCCGATGACGAATATTATCACGCCGATCTTGTAGGGCTGGAAGTTTTTGACACTGGCGGACAAATGCTGGGACAGGTCACCGCCGTACATGACCACGGCGCTGGTGATTTTCTGGAAATCGACGGAAAAACTCTGAAAAACTCTGTTTTGCTGCCCTTCACCCGCACCGCCGTACCAACTGTTGATTTGACCACAAAACGCATCATTATAGACCCACCAAAGGGTGTATTCCCCGAGGGTAAAGATGACTGACAAACCCGCAAAATCCCATGGCAGATTGGCTGTCAGTGCCAGCCGTAAACCACGCGCCCTGATGACCGATACGCCTGATATTCAGGGCGCATGGAAGGTCAAGATCATCACGCTTTTCCCGGAATTGTTTCCGGGTGTTTTAGGCGGCTCATTAACAGGCAAAGCCCTGAAAGAAGGCTTATGGGCTTTGGAAACCATAGAACTGCGCGGCTACGGTATCGGTAAGCACAAGGATGTCGACAGCCCGCCTGCGGGTGGCGGTGCCGGCATGGTGTTAAAGGCCGATGTTGTGGGTGCGGCACTGGAAGACGCACGGCGCGGCACACCGATGGACGCCAACGCTTGGCCCGTGGTCTATCTTAGCCCGCGCGGCAAACCCTTCACCCAAAGCATGGCCCACAACTTCAGCCACGCCACCGGCATGACCCTGCTGTGTGGTCGCTTTGAAGGTGTCGATGAACGGGTTTTGGAAGAATATAACGTGCAGGAAATATCCCTTGGTGACTTCGTACTAACGGGCGGCGAAATAGCAGCCCAAGCCCTGATAGACGCCACCGTACGCCTATTGCCGGGCGTTCTGGGCAATGACGAGAGTGCCGTTGACGAAAGTTTTTCAAACGGCTTGCTGGAACATCCGCAATATACCAAACCCGCCGAATGGCGAGGCCGCAAAATCCCCGAGGTGCTGCTTTCAGGGCATCACGGCAATGTCGATGAATGGCGCAAACAGCAGTCGGAAAAGCTGACGCAGGAACGTAGGCCAGATTTATGGGATGAATACAAAAAAAATACGGATAAATTAAAACATGTCTCTTAAACAAATCAACAAGAACACGCAAAAAAGACGAATCACCTAAACCAAATCTAGCTGGAAAAAAAAAA
>CAZMMG010000199.1:0-4590 GCA_964567355.1 uncultured Neptunicoccus sp. | reverse complement strand
CATTGACATAGATCAAGGTCATATATTTGCCGCATGATATTAAAGCATATGGAACATGATCTAAAATTGGCGCAATTAGGCGTCTTTGAGGCCCGCGCACCGCGTTACACCAGCTATCCGACAGCGGTTCAGTTTACCAACAATGTGGGTGCTGATTTCACTGCGGCAGAGCTTGCGGCACTGAACGTCGACACGCCCGTGTCGGTTTACATCCACATCCCGTTTTGCGAACGCCTGTGCTGGTTTTGCGCCTGCCGCACGCAAGGGACAAAATCAGCATCCCCCGTTGCCGCCTATCTTGATCGCGTAATTATGGAAATCGATATGGTGGCAGGGCACTTGCCCGAAGGCATCAAGGCTGGACGCATCCATTGGGGCGGCGGCACACCGACGATTTTGACACCGGATCAAATCACCCGCCTATCGAAGGCTTTGGAACAGAAAATACCGCGCACAAAAGATGCCGAGTTTTCTGTGGAAATCGACCCCACATTGGTGGATCAACCCAAGATCGACGCTTTGGTCAGGGCTGGCATGAACCGCGCCAGTATAGGTGTGCAGGATTTCGCCCAAAAAGTTCAAGATGCCATTGGCCGCGAACAAAGCTTTGAGGCAACAAAAAAATGTGTCGAGATGTTGCGCCGCGCCAACGTCGCTTCATTGAATATGGATATTCTTTACGGGCTGCCGCATCAAACAAAAAGCAGTGTTCATCAAACCATCCTGAAAGTGTGTGATCTATCACCTGATCGCATCGCCTTATATGGTTATGCCCATGTGCCGTGGATGGCCAAACGCCAGCAACTGATCGACGAAACGGCCTTGCCCAACGGCGAAAGCCGCCACGGGCTGTTTAAGTTCATGGCGCAGGAATTGTCCGATAAGGGCTATGCATCCATCGGGATCGACCATTTTGCCAAACCGACCGATAGCATGGCACAGACGCAATCGCGCGGCCAACTGCGGCGTAATTTTCAAGGCTACACCACGGACGGCATGGACACGCTAATCGGGCTTGGGGCTAGTTCGATTTCACAATACCCTGGCGGATACGCACAAAACGCCGCGAAATCATCGGATTATGCCCGCTCTATTCAGGCCGGGACTTTGGCCACCTATCGCGGCATTAAGACCAGCCTTCAAGACCGACTTATTGCACGAACCATTGAAATGATAATGTGCGATTTTGCAGTAGATTTCACGGCGTTATCCGATCAATTTAGCGGCGATTTATCTGCTTTATCCAAAGGTATAGACGCCCTGAAAAAGGACTTTTCCGGTATCGTGCAGTTTTCTGACACCGGTTTTAAAATCGTTAAACACCAGCGCAGTCTTGCGCGCCTGATCGCAAAAACATTCGATCAGTACATCGACGAGAATGCAAAATTCAGCGCGGTAAGCTGATTATTCCTGCATCACCGGCTTCACCCAACGCAGGCGCAAAGCGTTTGTCAGAACGAAAACGCTGGAAAAAGACATCGCGCCTGCCGCCAAAACCGGTGACAGCATCATCCCGCTTATGGGATATAGAACCCCTGCCGCAACCGGAATAAGCACGGTGTTATAGCCAAAGGCCCAAAACAGGTTTTGGCGGATGTTGCGCATAGTACGCTGACTGATCTCGAAGGCATTGACCACGCCTTTCAGATCACCCGACATCAATACGACATCCGCAGCCTCGATCGCCACATCTGTGCCCGTACCAATGGCAATGCCCACATCTGCCGCTGCCAGAGCGGGCGCATCATTGATCCCGTCTCCGACAAAGGCAATCTTTTCGCCATCCGCGCACAGGGCCTTTAAGGCGGCCACTTTGCCCTCGGGCAACACTTCGGCCACCACATGGTCAATGCCAAGCTCGCGGGCAATAACATCTGCCGTCCCCCGATTGTCACCCGTAATCATCGCCACTTTCATGCCCAATGCGTGCAGCGCCTCTATAGCCGCAGGCGTGGTTTTCTTGATCGGGTCAGCCACCGCAATCACTGCGGCGATTTTTCCGTCGATGGCGGCATATAACGGGGTTTTACCACTTTTGCCCAAATCCGCAGCCGCTGTCTCCAAATCCCCGATATCCACGTTTTCACGTTCCATAAGACGGTCGGCCCCGATTAAAATGATTTTGCCGTCCACACTTGCCTGCACGCCGTAACCTGTAAGCGAGGTAAACGCACTGATGTCGGGCAGTTTCAGGCCCTTTTCAGTGGCTTTGCTTACAATTGCCTGTGCAATAGGATGCTCGGATGTGGCTTCCACCGCCGCTACAAGGCGCAAAACCGTATCTGTTTCAAAGCCGTCAGCGGCAATCAGGTCGGTCAGTTCCGGGTGGCCTTCGGTCAGCGTGCCAGTTTTATCTACGGCCACAAGCGTGCAATCCTGCAACATCTGCAACGCCGAACCTTTGCGAAACAGCACACCCATTTCCGCCGCGCGCCCCGTCCCCACCATAATCGAGGTTGGCGTTGCCAACCCCATGGCGCAAGGACACGCGATAATCAGAACCGAAACCCCGGCAACAAGCGCAAATCCAAGTGCGGGTGCCGGCCCGAATATAAGCCACGCAAAAACCGTCAGGGTGGCGACTACCAGAACAACAGGCACAAACCATGAGGTGATTTTATCAACAAGCCCCTGAATAGGCAGTTTTGCCCCTTGGGCCTGTTCTACCATCCGGATGATTTGCGCCAGCATGGTGTCATTGCCAACCTTGGTAGCACGAAAACTCAACGCACCTGTGCCGTTCACAGTGCCGCCGACGACATCTGTGTTTTCGATTTTTTCGACAGGTATAGGCTCGCCCGTAATCATGCTTTCATCGACATAGGACGCGCCAGTTAAAACAGTACCGTCCACCGCGATTTTTTCACCGGGGCGCACTTGGATGACGTCACCCACTGTGATCTGTTCAATCGGTAGCTCTATGGTTTCACCATCCCGCACAACCCGCGCGGTTTTGGCTTGCAGTCCAACAAGTTTTCGGATGGCTTGACCGGTGCGCCCCTTGGCACGGGCCTCCAGATAGCGCCCCAACAGGATCAGAACCACGATCACGGCCGCTGCTTCATAATACACATTGGCGGTGCCAGCGGGTAAAATACCGGGGGCAAAGGTTGCCACCAACGAGTAACCATAAGCGGCCGAGGTGCCCAAAGCCACCAGGGAATTCATTTCGGGCGCACCCCGAAACAATGCGGGATAGCCCTTGGTATAAAACTTCAAACCTGGGCCAAAAAGCACTATTGTTGTCAGGAAAAATTGTAAAAGAAGCGCGTTTTGTACCCCCAAAGCGGCTTCTATCCAGTCCTTGAAACCTAGGGAAACATGCCCGCCCATTTCGATCATAAACACTGGAAGGGCCAGCACGGCGGCAAAAATCAGACGTCGCAGAATACTTGCGGCTTCATGTTCTTTACGCTCGGCTTGCAAAGTTTCATTTTGTGTTTTTATTTTTGCAGGGTAACCCGCATCGGTGGCAAGCGCGGCTATTTCATCCACACTTATCGCCCCTTCGATATAGCTGATGTCGGCGGTTTCCGTTGCCAGATTGACAGAAGCACTGACAACCCCTGCCCCCGCCGCCAAGGCTTTTTCCACCCGCCCGACGCAAGAAGCACAAGACATGCTGGAAATCGCCAATGTCACATTTTGCGAAACTGCCGGATAGCCCGCATTCTCCAGTGCATGAGCAATCGTTGACGTCTGAACCGGCGCATCAAAGCTGATCTGCACGGTTTCATTTGCCAGATTTGCAGAAGCGTCCCTGACCCCTGCAAGGGCGGACAAAGTTTTTTCCACCCGCCCGACACAAGAGGCACAGGACATGCCTTCAATTCGGAATGATTTCATTGCATGAGTATTCATAATTCTGACCCGATTTCTGTTTCAGTTCACCATATAAGGCTTCCAGTAAATGGAAGGTCAAGACATATTTTACCTAAATGCAATGGCCCCGCCCTATTTGATTTCCCTTTCAGTCCAGCATGGCTAATATGCCAGTAACAGGAGAGATAGATGAACATTTTGCAAAAACTGACATGCCACTGCGGTGCGGTAGAGTTGCGCGTGCAACTGTCGGACGGGCTAAAATCCGCGCGGCGGTGTAATTGCTCGTTTTGCCGCAGACGCGGGGCAATAGCGGTGACGGCAGCCTATCCTGACGGGGTCAAGATTGTGAAAGGCGCGGGCAAGCTGACACTTTACCAATGGGGCACAAAATCCGCCGCGCATTATTTCTGTTCCGTCTGCGGCAACTACACCCATCACCGCAGACGCTCAAACCCGAATGAATACGGCGTCAACGCAGGGGCATTAGAGGGCGTTGACCCTTCTGAACTTACCGATGTGCCTTGGGATGACGGGGTGAACCATCCCAGTGACTGACGCTATTCATATTGGTATTCATATTGGTCGAGCGGGTCAGGTCTTTGACACGGCGATGAAAAAAACCGCCTGCAAGTCAACAACCTGCAAGAGACCTTGATAAATTCAACAAATCCATTTCGTTAGATATGCCTCGAAAACCGCTGGGACAACAGAACTACTAAACTAGGGTCCAGACTCAATTAGATTCAATTAGATCCACCAGATTGC
>CAZMMG010000198.1:0-4647 GCA_964567355.1 uncultured Neptunicoccus sp. | reverse complement strand
AACGACTGCCGTCCTCAATCGCTATATTGACCAAAGGGCCTGTGGTACTAAGCCCGGCAACGGCAAAAACCAAGGCATCGGCAAAACCCGTACCCGTCAAGGTCAAGGCCAGCATAACAACACCAAGCGTCAGCATAAATACCATCAGAAAAACCCAAGCGACAAATGCCCCTTCACGCCGAATGGAACGTCCCGTCTGTCCTTTGCCTCCGACGGAATGCGGGAAGCTTAAGCGTTCCAATTCACGAAGCCCGTGTTTGTAAAGCGCATAAATGCGTAAAAGTTTAATCCCGCCTGCGGTTGTCGCCACACCGCCGCCCAATGAGGCAAGCCCGATGAAAATCATGCCCGATGTATTTAAACCCGACCAGCTTTGCGAGGCTTCCCAAGACTGGCTGACAAATCCCGTTGTAGTCAGAAAAGACAGAACCGTAAACATGCTGCCCCAGATCGACTTTAACGCCGTCAGGCCGTCGGGCTGCATGTTTAATTCAAGGGCACTTGTCCAATGCCGCAGGAACAATAAAACGGGGATGATCGTTACAATTAGCAGGGCTAGGGTGATTTCTTTATCACGTTTGATGGTAAGCCAATTTTCCTGCTCACGCCCCGGCAGATATGTGTTTCTGGATATTGCAAAAAACAGGAATATGAACATCACCGCTTCACCATAAAACCCCGAATGGATCGCTGCCAAGCCGCCAACGGGTGAAATGCCGCTGGTCGATAATATTGCCATGGCATGGCTTACCGCCACCAAAACCCGATCCCCCAAAACCATCAGCAAAAGTGCAAGAATCGTGGTCAAAAGCAGATAAACTGGGAATATTTGCAGCGCAAAACGGTTCAAACGTTCCGAAACTTCCACTTTTTGCATCTGTGACACAGCGACTTTACGATTTCGCTGCAACGCATAAATCTCGAAGCCACCCATGTTGAGGGGGGCAAATACCGCCATTGCCACAACCAGGATCATGAACCCGCCAAGCCATCCGACAAGGGCACGCCACAAGTGCAATGGCTCGGATATGGCACTTGGGTTGTCAAACAGGGTCGCACCCGTGGTTGTCAGGCTGGATAACATTTCAAAATAGGCTTGGAAAAAGGTGATGCTTTTGACCAAATGCGCCATTGGCATGGCCAAAAATATCGGCAAAATCGCATAGGCCCCCAGCATGGTCACAAGATGCGCACTGGCCGAAGCCCCCCTGGCCTGTCTGCGCGTGGCAATGCCGACAATGGCTGTCACCACGCTTAGAAATGTGGCGTCATAGAAAAATGTGCGGGCCGTTAGCCAATCTTCCAGCCGTATCGCATGCATCATCGGAATATACATCACGATGCACGACAGCCCCATTAGGATGACAAAGAATGGAAAATCCTCTAGCCGCCTCATGATATTAAAAGAATTCGTTTTGAACTAGAAATAGGGCTTCCACTTTTGCAACGGCTTCTGACAGGCAAAAAATCACCACAATGTCACCATCTTCGATTTTGGTATCACCACTGGGGCGCATAATTTTGGTGCCTTTTTTAATCGCCCCCAGCAATGCCCCTTCGGGAAAGTCTATATCGCGCAGCTTCATCCCCTCGATTGCCGCACTTTTCAACACTTGCGCTTCGATCACCTCGGCCTCGGCGTCACCAATGGAATAAACTTCCTTGACTTTGCCATGACGGATATGGCGCAAAATAGAAGACACCGTTGTTGCGCGCGGATTGATAAAAGCGTCTATTTTCAACGGGTCTTTTAATTCGGTCAATGTTGGATCATTGACCAGCGCAACTGTCATCGGAACACCCTCGGCCTTGGCCCGTGTGCATCCCAGCAAATTGGTTTTATCGTCCGAGGTCAAAGCCAGCATGGCATCGGCATTTGCGATATTGGCCTCGGTCAACATTTCCATATCCAGACCGTCACCGTGTAAAACAATGGTGCGCTCCAAAGCATCGGCAGCCCGTTCGGCACATTCACGGTTTTTTTCGATCATTTTGACACGAATGCGGTCTCCGCGTTGTTCCAGCTTCATAGCAACCCGCAAACCGACATTGCCACCGCCAAGAATAACCACGCGTTCGCGTTTCTTAGAGGTTTTCCCAAACACTTCCAAACCACGGGTCAAATCATCATTGTGGATCACCACATATATCTGGTCATTTTCATACAAGATATCATCCGGGTTCGGGGTAAACAGGCGGCCTTCGCGGCGGATACCTACCACAACCGCACGCAAGGTCGAAAACAGTTCCGATAGCTGACGCAACGGGGTATTCAGAACCGGGCAGTCTTCGTCCAGTTCGATCCCGATCAACTGGGCTTGTCCTTGCAAGAACGGCTCGATATCGAAAGTCGAGGGGTGGTCGATTTGCTGTAATGCAGTTTTAGCCACTTCCAATTCCGGTGAAATCACCACATCGATGGGCATGTGATCCTTTCTGTAAAGATCAGAATTGATCACATCCAAATAGGATTGAGATCGCAGTCGGGCAATTTTGCGCGGGGTTGAAAACATCGAATGGGCCACCTGACAGGTGACCATATTGACCTCGTCGGAAAATGTTGCGGCAATGATCATATCTGCATCATTGGCCCCGGCACGCGCCAGAACATCTGGGTAAGAGGCAAAACCAGTAACCCCGGCGACATCCAGCGTATCGGTGGCCCGCGCGACCAGCTCTGCATTGTTATCGACAACGGTGACGTCATTATTTTCCGATGACAGATGGCGGGCGATTTGCCAGCCAACCTGACCGGCACCGCATATTATGACCTTCATTTCAGTCTCCTGATTTCGGGGCTAAATTCTAATTTCCGGTTACTCATTTGTTGCCTCTTCAACCTCGGCTACACGCGCACCGGATTTATTTGTTGTGATCACATTCAACGATTTCAGCTTGCGGTGCAACGCTGAACGTTCCATTCCGACAAAATTAGCGGTTTTGGAAATATTGCCGCCAAACCGGTTGATCTGGGCCATAAGGTATTCGCGCTCGAACATTTCGCGCGCTTCACGCAAGGGCAACATGGCAAAGGTTTTTTGCGTTGGCCCAGCATCGTTTTCTTCCAGAACATTGTTGGGTAATTCGCTTGGCAAAATGTCGCCAGTATCAGCCCCGAGGATCAAAACCCGCTCAATGATATTACGCAATTGGCGCACATTTCCGGGCCATGACATTGTTTGCAGCATGGCAGAGGTTTCTTCCGCAAGACAGCGTTGGGGCAAACCCTGGTTTTTGTGAAATTCTGCAATAAAATGTTTGGCGATAATAGGAATATCTTCACGGCGATCCTCTAGCAGCGGCACCTCAATCGGCACAACGTTTAAGCGGTGGTATAATTCTTCGCGAAACCTGCCGGCCTTTATTTCAGCGCGTAGATCCCTATTGGTGGCCGAGACCACACGCAGGTCGACACGCACGTTATCCGATCCGCCAACACGGGTGAACTGCTGATCCACCAGCACCCGCAGGATTTTCGACTGGGTGCCAAGCGGCATGTCGGCCACCTCATCAAAAAATGCGAAACCGCCATGCGCCTGTTCCAACAGTCCCGGCTCGTGGCCACGTTCAGTGCTTTCACGGCCAAACAGCACTTCTTCCATACGTTCGGGCTCAATCGTGGCCGAGTTGACCGAGACAAACGGCGCATTACTGCGATCTGAATTGGCATGAATGTAGCGTGCGGCCACTTCTTTCCCCGCACCCGAGGGGCCGGTCAGCATCACCCGACCATTGGTTTTGGTGACTTTATCCAGTTGCGCACGCAGGGTTTTGAAAACCGTGCTTTCACCAACCATAGTTGAGGATGTCACATCACGTACTTTAAGGGCGGCATTTTCACGGCGCAGGCGCGATGTTTCCATTGCCCGCGCAATAACCACCATCAACTGATCTATGTTGAACGGCTTTTGAATGAAATCGTAAGCACCTTGTTTGATCGCTGCCACCGCAATTTCAATATTGCCATGACCCGATATGATCACAATGGGAATATCGGGGTTGTCGCGGCGCACGGTTTTTAGAATATCGATGCCATCCAGTTTACTTTCCTTCAGCCATATATCTAGAATAATCAGATCAGGTGCCTCGGTGTTGATCGCATGAAACGCATCATCCGAATTTGCCGCAAGCCGTGTGGTATAGCCTTCATCCACCAATATATCCGAGACCAGTTCCCGGATGTCTTTTTCGTCGTCTACGACTAAGAAATCGCCCATATTTTTATCCCTTTAGCGTTCACGCCACTTTTACTGTTATCTGTTCTTTTTGGTTGTTGTTTACAATCGGCAAGCTGATCCGTGCCATGGCTCCTGCATGGCTATTACCCTTGAATTTAGGGGCATCGAGCAATTCCAACGTGCCACCATGTTCCTCGATGATTTTTTTCACAATGGACAGGCCCAGACCAGTGCCGTTTTTGCGCTTGGTCACATAAGGTTCAAACAGGCGAGAGCGCTGCTCGGTAGGCAGGCCGATGCCATTGTCTTGTATCCGAATGACAACGATCTGATCTTTGCTGTCAACTAACACCCGTATTTCAGGGCTGTATTTCTCGGCCCCATGCACGTCCTTGTAGCTGTCTACCGCTTCGCCTGCATTTTTGATCAGATTGGTCAAAGCTTGGTTAATCATCGTGCTATCAAACTC
>CAZMMG010000197.1:0-4698 GCA_964567355.1 uncultured Neptunicoccus sp. | reverse complement strand
CCATGTGACCGCGTTCAAAACCGCGTTTTCATCTTTCAGATCATAATAAATATGCCCCGAGGCATAACGGTTCACCCGACCGATTTCGCCGCGCACCCGCACATGGGAAAATTCGCCCTCGATCATGCGTTTCACTTTGCCGGATATTTCCGACACACTGAACTCCGGTGTGTTTTGCCCAGGCTCTGGGGCATCGATCAGATCAGACACTGATGTCTCCTTGCACTTCACTAAAACCAACCTTAGAACGAGCCGCAACAAAGGCCAAGTCGGGAGTGCAGCAAAACATGAATATCCTTATATTGGGTTCCGGTGGTCGCGAACATGCGCTGGCATGGGCGGTAAAACAAAACCCGAAATGCGACCGCCTGATTTGTGCACCCGGCAATGCGGGTATGGGTGCTATTTCCGATTGTGTTCCTATCGACGTGATGGACAATGACGCCATTGTCGCCCTGTGCCAATCCCAAGCGATTGATTTTGCCATCATCGGCGCTGAAAACCCGCTGGCAAACGGTGTCGCGGACGCGCTTCGCGCCGCTGGCATCCTGACTTTCGGCCCCTCCAAGGCAGCTTCACAGCTGGAAAGTTCTAAAGCCTTCACCAAAAAGATATGCGACGCCTGCAATGCCCCCACAGCCGCCTATGCGCGCTTCACCAACCTAAACGCTGCCAAAGCCTATGTCACCGAACAAGGCGCCCCCATCGTGATCAAGGCCGACGGTCTGGCCGCAGGCAAAGGCGTGATTGTGGCAATGGATTTGAAAACCGCATTGGACGGTCTGGACGACATATTTAATGGTGCCTTTGGGGCAGCAGGTGCCGAGGTTGTCATCGAAGAATTCATGGACGGCGAAGAGGCCAGTTTCTTTGTGCTCTCGGACGGCAAAAACATCTTGCCTATCGGCACTGCCCAGGATCACAAACGCGCCTATGACGGCGACAAAGGCCCCAATACCGGCGGCATGGGGGCCTATTCCCCGGCCCCAGTCATGACCAATGAAGTCACTGAAAAAGCCCTGACACAAATCATCCAGCCCAGCATCGATGAAATGGCGCGGCGCGGCACCCCGTTTCAAGGCGTGCTGTTCGCAGGCTTCATGATCAAAGACGGCCAGCCACGTCTGGTGGAATATAATGTGCGTTTCGGCGATCCAGAATGTCAGGTGTTGATGATGCGCCTCGGCGCACAGGCCTTGGACGTCTTGCTTGCCTGTTCTGAAACCCGTTTGGATAAAACCCAAATAAACTGGGCCAATGACCATGCCATTTCCATAGTTTTGGCCGCCGATGGCTATCCGGGATCTTACGAAAAAAGCACCGAGATTAAGGGGCTTGATACGCTGCCATCAGACAGCAAAAATATGGTGTTCCATGCGGGCACCAAGATCGACGGCGATAGATTGCTGGCCGTTGGCGGCCGCGTCCTTAATGTCACCGCACGCGGCAACACCCTGTCCGAGGCCCATGACCGCGCCTATGCAATGATCGAAAAAATAGACTGGGCACAAGGATTTCACCGCAAAGACATCGGCTGGCGTGCCCTTTAACTTCCAATTGGCCCAAATATCCCCGGGCCGGAGGCCATAAAATTAAATCTGTTTTTCAGGCATCCGCACAACCAACCCGTCCAAGGCATCGGTAACTTTCACCTGACAGGTCAGGCGCGATTTAGCCACATCAGGCTCCCATGCGAAATCCAGCATATCTTCTTCCATCGCATCCTTGGCGGGCAGCTTATCAACCCAAGCCTCATCCACATAAACATGACAGGTTGAACAGGCACAGGCCCCGCCGCAATCCGCCTCAATACCCGGAATATTATTGTCACGTGCGCCTTCCATAACGGTCAGACCGTTTGCCACGTCGACCACATGCTCTTTGCCGTTATGCTCAATATAAGTAATTTTGGCCATTGCCGTTTGCCTCTTTAGATTACAGTTCTGACCGCCATGTAAACCGCGTTTACAATTTCTGCCAGTCCATTTTTACAAATCACTCGTTAGTTTTTGCTTTTTATTGCCCCCTTTTGCAAGTACCCTAGTCGTAAACTACGAGAACCAAATGGCCCCTTTTCAAGCAACGATTTTTATTAGCCTTCTGATCATGACTGGATTTTTCACACTACCCGCAAAATCCCAAGCCCCAGACCTGCCTCCAACGGCACGGCCGGGGGCCTGTTATATCCGCAACATCCTGCCCGCAGTGATCGAAACCGTGACCGAACAAATACTGGCCCGACCGGAAAAACGCGGCATCGATCCCGAAACTGGGCAGGAGGTTGTTATAGCGTCGGCAACTTACCGTACCAAAACAGTACAAAAAATTGTCCGCCCGCGCCAAGAAACATGGGTCGAAACCATCTGTTCCCAAGCCCAAAACCCGGATATGATAGCAAGCCTGCAACGCGCATTGGCCGCACGAGAGCTTTACCGAGGCCCCGTCACCGGCATTATGGATGATAAAACTAGACGGGCCCTGCGCAAAGCCCAGAAAAAAGTTGGCGTCAATTCATCCCAACTTACCGCGGCTTTGGCTGAAAGCTATGGCCTGATCATCCACCGTATATTTGCCCAATAAAAAACCCCGCTCATAAAGGCGGGGTTTTTCAACATTGGAAATCAGGCGTCAGCCCCCCAGTGACAAAGCCACAAAACGCGGGCTACCGTCACGGCGCACCAGAAGCAAAACTGATTTACGGCCAGCATCTTTTGCACTCTGCACCGCTTTAACAATATCATCCGGGGTTTTCACTGGCAATTGACCCACTTCAGAGATCAAATCACCTTTGCGTAACCCCTTGTCGAAGGCATCCGTATTTTCTTCGACACTAATAATCGCCACGCCTTTTATGCCTTTAGGCAATTGCAATTGGGCGCGAATTTCATTCGTTAACTCGGTCAACTTCATGCCCAAAGTCTGTCCCTCAGCGGTTTCAGCCTTTTTGGCAACAACCGGAACAATTAGCGATTTCTCGGCATCTTCACGGCGCGCAAGCACAACTTTCAGGGTTTGGGTTTTGCCATCGCGTTGCACAATAACACGCACTGTTTTACCCACTTGCGAATTCCCGACCTGTTTGACCAGATCACGGCTGTCTTTCACTTCTTTGCCATCAAAGTTCAGTATGACGTCACCCGCTTTAATACCTGCGGTTTTTGCCGGGCCGTCAGGCACATCACTGATCAGGGCACCCGTGACTGCATCAAGACCCAATGCGCTTGCCATGTCGGCATCCATGTTCTGGATGCTGACACCCAGCCAACCACGGCGGGTTTCACCAAATTTTTCAAGCTGGTTGATAACCGGTGCAACAACATTAGACGCCATCGAAAACCCCAGCCCGATGGAACCACCGGTTGGTGAAATAATCGCCGTGTTCACACCAATGACATCGCCGTCCATGTTAAACAACGGGCCACCCGAATTACCACGATTGATCGCGGCATCGGTTTGAATGAAATCATCATACGGGCCAGCACGCAAAGTCCGGTTATTGGCTGAAATGATCCCGGCGGAAACCGAAAATCCTTGCCCCAGCGGGTTGCCGATGGCCAGAACCCAGTCACCCACACGCGACACATCGCTATCGCCGAAATTAACAAACGGCAACGGCCCGTCAGCCTCTACCTTCAATAGGGCAATATCGGTTTTAAGATCACGGCCAACCAGTTTTGCATCCAGTTCTTTGCCGCTGAAAAGTTCGATCACAATCGTGTCCGCTTTATCAATCACATGGTTGTTCGTCACAATATAACCATCCGCAGAAACGATGAAACCTGATCCAAGGGCCACTGCCTTACGTGGTTTTTGACTTTGGCCATTTGGCCCCTGATCCATAAAATTCTTGAAAAAATCCTCAAACGGCGAACCTTTGGGAATTTGCGGCATCACAGGGCGGTTGGGTTGCGCAATCATCTGTGTTGTCGTGATATTCACAACTGCGGGGCTCAGGCGCGCAGCCAAGTCCGCAAAACTGTCAGGGGCACCGCGTGCCGCTGCTGATAATGTTTGGGCCAAGATCAAGGCAAGTGTCAAAACGACACCCACAAGATAATGCCTGGTTATGTTTATTTGGGGTTTCGCCCACACGTCGGCGCGGGTAACTGCAATCGAACTCACTTTATCCTCCAATATACTATATTGCGGCAAACCCTTTTCAGGCTTGTCTACTGTTGTTATAAATTGTGTTTTTTGCGCAACATTTCAAGTCTGGTTCACAAGAAAACATTCACATAAACGTCACCGCCGAAAACAATTCATAAGATAGTTAGGCATAAAACAAACTCAACTTCAAATGGCCTAAGCCAAATGTTGCCTAATTCAGTACACTCTTCGAGAGCCAAACCAGCCCAACCCCCGCTGCCACAATAAAAACCCCTAAAACACGGCGTTTATCTCGGCTGATTTCCGCTAATGCCTTCAAGACATCTTCAAAGTGCAAAGGGGCCAGTGCAAGCACCAGCCCCTCAATAACCGCCGCCAGACCCAGGCCCAGAAGCAAATCACGCATCATTTTACAGTATCCGATTTCAAATAATCGAAAAAGCTGCTGTCAGGGGACAAGACCATGGTCGAGTTACTGTCTCTTCTAAACATCTCCCAGCCCACGAGACTAAGGCAAAACTCGAATGCCGACCTCTGCTAGAAAAACAAAAACACCACACACCAACACCATCCACTATATACAGAGACCAA
>CAZMMG010000196.1:0-4741 GCA_964567355.1 uncultured Neptunicoccus sp. | reverse complement strand
GCATCAACCTCCGCCAGAAAACCCGCCATATCATCGGCACTGGTAACATTTGCCACCCGGCCCATAATTTCCGGTTGAATTTTTGCCAGTTCCGCAATGGCGCCCGCATCAATATCGCAAACCGCAACCCGTGCCCCGATGCCGTGAAAGGCAAGGGCCAAGGCGCGGCCAATGCCTGCCCCCCCTGCGGTGATCACCACCCTTTGAGCTGCGCTCATCGTGGCGCACGCTTGGTCAGGTTCAGCTTTTGACGCACAGCTTGCGGCCCCATCACGGATGCCCCCATGGTCTCGATAATTGTCACCGCACGGCTCACCAATTCGGCATTGGTCGCCAACTGCCCCTTGGCCAGCCACAGGTTATCTTCCAATCCGACGCGCACGTTGCCACCCGCCAAAACCGCAGCCGCGACATAGGGCATCTCATTGCGGCCAATAGAAAAAGCCGACCAGTTCCAATCGCTTGGCACGTTATTGACCATTGCCATAAAGGTGTTCAGATCATCGGGTGCGCCCCATGGAATGCCCATACATAACTGCACCAAGGCGGGTGATTTCAGGATGCCTTTTTCCACCAGATTCTTGGCAAGCCACAGATGGCCGGTGTCAAACGCCTCGATCTCGGGTTGCACACCGAGCTGTTCCATCATGCTTCCCATGGCTTCCAGCATGCCCGGTGTATTGGTCATCACATAATCGGCCTCGGCAAAATTCATCGTGCCGCAATCAAGGGTGCAAATTTCGGGCAGACATTCGGCGATATGTGCCACACGTTCCTCGGCACTGGCCATATCGGTGCCTGCTGCCAAAGGCAGTGGCGCGTTAGGTGGGCCGAAAATCATATCACCCCCCATACCGGCGGTCAGGTTCAGGACAACATCAATATCAGCGTCCCTCACCCGGTCGGTTACCTCGCGAAACATCTTCGGATCACGCGACGGCACACCCGTTTCGGGGTCGCGCACATGGCAATGCACTATTGCTGCCCCCGCTTTGGCCGCTGCAATCGCACTATCGGCAATGTCTTTGGGTGAACGCGGCACATGCGGGCTGCGATCCTGGCTACTACCTGAACCGGTCACGGCACAGGTGATAAAGACGTCTTTGTTCATGGCTAAAGGCATGGGTGGCACTCCAAGTTCGGTTTAGTAAAAGTGAACACTGGATTGACTTGAGTGACCATACCGATATAGACAATAATCATGCCGATTTGGACAAATATACCTGAGCAACCGATCAAGATCAGTTTTCTTCTGTTCGACCAATTTTCCAACAATTCTTTGGGGAATTGTCTGGAACCCTTGCGTGCCAGCAATTCGTTTGTAACTTCCCCAATCTTTGAATGGCAGTTTCTGACTATAGACGGGCAATCTGTGCACTCTTCCAGCGGCTTGCCTATTTTACCCGATGCAGCCCTGTCTGATCTCGGCAGATGCGATTATTTACTAATCAATTCCAGCTATGGTTTTGAACAGAACGACACAGCCAAGACCCGCATCGCTTTACAAAAGGCTGCAAAGTTTACTGATACGATTGTAGGGCTTGATACCGGTGCATGGTTAATGGCTGCGGCAGGTTTGTTGACGGATAAATCCGCCACAATACACTGGGATGTTTTTGACGATTTTGCTGAAAGGTTTCCATCCGTAAACGCCAAAAGAAAACGGGTTGTGGAAGATGGAAACCGTATTACCTGCGCTGGGGCAATATCGTCTTTTGATTTGTCTTTAACAATTATATCAAAACACTTGGGGCAATCTTCTAAAGTGGATTTAGAGGCATTTTTCATGCATCACGACACTCCTTTCATGGCGCACTCCCACCAAAAGGACGCGCGCGACCCACTGGTGAACAAAGCATTGAGCCTGATGCACAGCTATATTGAAAACCCGTTATCACGAACCGCCCTTGCCGAACAATTATCCTGTCAGGCCAAAACATTGGATCGCCGGTGCATTGGTGAGTTCGGGGCCACAGCAGGCCAGATATACCGCCATATTCGCCTGTCTGCGGCACAACAACTGGTGACATCCACATCCTTGAGCATTTTTGAAATTTCCTTGCGCTGCGGTTTTCAAAACCCAAGTGCCATGACCCGCGCCTATAAGGCGCGTTTCGGGGTGACACCTACGCAAAATCGACATCCATAGTCGCTTTGGTCTTTAAATTCTCACATTTTACGCTTATATTGGATTTGTTCCTTCGGGGACTATGGTGATAAACGCGCATGTAATACACGGATCGGACCCGGGGGCGGTACCCGGCGACTCCACCAATATCCCTTCATTTGGGGGCGGTATGGGGTCGAAATAGGATCGACGGACGTTTAAAGATGTTAGCTTTTGCCCGGCTGTCTGCCACCGTTATCGGCGAAACATGTACAATTGCAAATGACAATCGTGCTCCGATGGCTTTGGCTGCGTAAGCAGTTCGAGCAATCGAAACTTAACTCCTTGCACTTAGCGGTGTAAGGCGGGGTTCGCAGGTACCTGGCAACAGAAACCTGCACTTTCCCTGCAATGCCTGCGTGAATTTTCTGAAAAATGACTCATTCGGCCTTTTCAGAGTCAGCTAATTCTCTATGATATAAACAATTGGCAATTGCAGGAAGTTTTCCATGACGGATACGATTGATTATGCAGAGATGATGCAAAATGCGATGCGCGGTCTGATGACCGATGTTTTGCGTAAGATCAGCAAAGATGGTTTGCCGGGCGAACATCATTTTTTCATCAATTTTGACACAACGCATCCCGGCGTGGATATTGCCGACTGGCTGCGTGAACGCTATCCGGATGAAATGACTATTGTTATCCAGCATTGGTTCGACAATCTTGTTGTGCTTGATGACCGGTTTTCCATTACCTTAAGCTTCAACGACAGGCCGGAACCATTAGTCATTCCACTTGACGCCATCAAAACCTTCGTTGACCCAAGCGTCGAATTTGGTTTGCGCTTCGATGAAGATGACAACGCTGACCCGGACGATTTTGAAGAGGTTCCCGAAAGCCCGATGATGATTGATGAAAGTGACGGTGAACCCAAAAAGGATGCTGAAGTTGTCTCGCTGGACAGCTTTAGAAAACCATAGCATAGCTGCCTGATTTGGCAGGAACCCACACTAAACATAAACACTGAAAAAACGAGGCATTTGATGACCGCAACACGCACAGAAACCGACAGTTTTGGCCCGCTGGAAGTTCCCGGAGATAAATATTGGGGCGCGCAAACACAGCGTAGCCTGATGAACTTCCCCATCGGTTGGGAAAAACAGCCCATAGCCGTGGTGCGCGCTTTGGGGGTGATCAAAAAGGCTTGTGCGCAGGCCAATTTGGAACTGGGCAAACTGCCTGCCGATCTTGCTGAAAACATTATTGCGGCGGCAACCGAAGTTATCGACGGCAAGCTGGACGATCATTTCCCGCTTGTGGTCTGGCAAACTGGTTCCGGCACCCAATCCAATATGAACGCGAACGAGGTGATTTCCAACCGCGCCATTCAGATGATGGGCGGTGTCATGAGCTCAAAAACGCCGGTCCACCCGAATGACCATTGCAATATGGGGCAATCGTCAAATGACACATTCCCCACCGCGATGCATATCGCTACCGCGATGACCGCGCGTGATGTATTGCTGCCGGGCTTGGAAAAGCTGCATGCGGCACTGGCTGATAAAACCGAAGAATTCAAGGACATCATCAAAATTGGCCGCACCCATACCCAAGACGCCACCCCGATGGCTTTGGGTCAGGAATTTGGCGGCTACGCCTTTCAGGTGGAACAGGGCATTGCACGTATCAAACATGCGCTGAACAACATTTACCCACTTGCGCAAGGCGGCACTGCGGTGGGAACCGGTCTCAACACCCCCACCGGTTGGGGGGAAAAGGTTGCCGCCAAGATGGCTGCGATTACCGATCTGCCGTTTGTCACCGCCCCCAACAAGTTCGAGGCATTGGCAGCGCATGACGCCATGGTGGAAATCTCGGGCGCGTTGAAAACCGTGGCCGCATCACTGTTTAAAATCGCCAATGACATCCGTTTCCTAGGCTCTGGCCCGCGCTGCGGTCTGGGCGAGCTGATCTTGCCGGAAAACGAGCCCGGCTCGTCCATTATGCCCGGCAAGGTGAACCCGACCCAATGCGAAGCCATTACACAGGCCTGCGCCCATGTGTTCGGCAATGATGCCGCCGTCGGGTTTGCCGGCTCTCAGGGGCATTTCGAGTTGAATGTCTACAATCCGATGATGACCTATAATGTGCTGCAATCGATGCAGCTTTTGGGCGATGCTTCCGCCACCTTTACCGATAATTGCGTGGTTGGTATCAAGGCCGATGAAGAGCGTATTTCCAAACTGATGTGGGAAAGCCTGATGCTGGTCACGGCTCTGGCGCCTGAGATTGGCTATGACAAGGCGACAAAGGTTGCAAAAACCGCCCATAAAAACGGCACCACCTTGAAAGAAGAAGCAATAAATCTGGGTTTTGTCGATGCAAAAACCTTTGACCGTGTGGTGCAACCAAAGGATATGCTGGGGCCTAAATAGCAAAATGGTCTGCGCAAAAAAATAGATGCCCCAGATAGGGCAATGCTTAACATATTGTTATTACTTAATTTATATTCAAAATGTCAAAGTTTTATGGCAAGATGAATTATTAATTTGGTGTAAACAAGTTGATCCTGTATAAGTTCAGTTACAGTCAACCCGCAGAAAAAAAGCGGGAAGGTAATATGAGCAATAC
>CAZMMG010000195.1:0-4755 GCA_964567355.1 uncultured Neptunicoccus sp. | reverse complement strand
GGGTCTGGGGGCTTATCCTGCGTCTGGCGATAACTGGTTGGGCATGTTGGGGATGCACGGCACCTATGAGGCCAATTTGGCAATGCACGATTGCGACCTGATGATCTGTGTCGGGGCGCGGTTTGACGACCGCATCACCGGACGCATCGATGCGTTCAGCCCGAAATCAAAGAAAGCCCATATCGACATTGATCCGTCCTCGATCAACAAGGTGATCCATGTGGACATCCCGATTGTCGGGGATGTCGGCCATGTGCTGGAAGACCTGCTGAAAATTTGGAAATCGCGGGGCCGCAAAACCAAGGTAGAAGCGGTAAAAAAATGGCACGCACAAATCAATGAGTGGCGTGCGGTGAATTGTCTGAATTACAAAGGTTCCGATAAAATCATCAAACCGCAATACGCTTTGCAACGTCTGGAAGCCCTGACCAAGGACAAAGACCGCTATATCACCACCGAAGTGGGCCAACATCAGATGTGGGCTGCGCAATATCTGGGTTTTGAAGACCCTAACCGGTTTATGACATCAGGCGGGCTTGGCACCATGGGCTACGGTCTGCCGGCCTCGGTCGGGGTACAAATCGCCCATCCGGATGCTCTGGTGATCAATGTCGCGGGCGATGCCAGCTTTTTGATGAACATGCAGGAAATGGGTACAGCGGTACAATTTCGTGCCCCGGTAAAGCAGTTCATTTTGAACAATGAACGCCTTGGCATGGTGCGCCAATGGCAAGAACTGCTGCACGGCGAACGTTATTCGCATTCATGGTCGGAATCGCTACCAGATTTTGTCAAACTGGCCGAGGCTTTTGGCGGCAAGGGCATTCGCTGCTCGGATCCTGCCAAACTGGATGATGCGATTATCGAGATGCTGGAATTTGACGGGCCGGTGATATTCGACTGTAACGTGGAAAAACACGAAAACTGCTTCCCGATGATCCCGTCGGGCAAAGCCCATAATGAAATGCTGATGGGCGAGGCCGATACCCAAGGTGTCATAGACAGTGGCGGTGCGGTGCTGGTTTAAGCCCTGCCCACCCCCATGACCCTTATGAAAGGAATAAATTATGAACGCGGTTAAATTGAAAAAAGGCACATCAAGTCACAGTGCCTATGATCTGAAAAGCTTTATCGGCGACACCGAAGAAACCCATACTTTAGCGGTTCTGGTGGACAATGAAGCCGGTGTTCTGGCCCGTGTCATCGGGTTGTTTTCCGGGCGTGGCTATAATATCGAAAGCCTGACAGTGGCCGAGATTGATCATACCAAAAACCGCTCGCGGATCACCATCGTGACAACTGGCACGCCGTCGATCATCGTACAGATCAAAGCCCAACTTGACCGTATGGTGCCGGTTTACGAAGTCCACGACCTGACCGTCGAAGGCCCGTCGGTGGAACGCGAGCTTGCGCTTTTCAAAGTGTTAGGTGTGGGCGAAAAACGGGTTGAAGCCCTGCGTACAGCACAAATTTTTCGCGCCTCGGTGGTTGACAGCACGCTGGAAAGTTTTGTGTTCGAACTGACCGGCACACCCGAAAAAATCGACGCATTTGCCGAAATGATGCGCCCTTTGGGTCTGCATGATGTGGCCCGCACCGGGGTGGCGGCAATAGCACGCGGCGCCTAAACGGTTAAATGCTCAATAAAAGCCCGCAACACGGCGCGCATGTTTTTCTTTTCGGGATATACCACGTGTATGTCGGATGTGATCTGGTCGTAATCGGTTAAAATCCGGGCCAGATCACCGTTTTCCAAAGCTTCTTTGGCGATAAAATCAGGCAGATAGGCGATACCGTGACCGTTCAGCGCTAGGCTTTTATGATGTATGCCATTATTGGCGCTGAAACGCCCCTGCACCCTTTTGCGAATTTCCATACCGTCCTTATAAAACACCCATTCACTGCCGCTCGACAGGTTCGAGTATCGCAAACACTGGTGATCAGACAAATCATCCACTGATTTGGGTATGCCATGTTTGGCAAGGTAAGCCGGGGATGCACAACATATCATCCGCATCTGCCCGATTTTACGCGCATAAATACCGGAATCACCAAGCGTTCCAATCCGGACAGCGGCATCAAACCCACCCGAAATCAAATCCACATAAGCGTCAGACAGATCCAGCATCAATTGCACCTCGGGATAGGTTTTGGCAAAACTTTCCAGTTTCGGCAACAACACAATCTGACAATAATCCATTGGCAATGACAATTTCAAACGCCCGGCCACCACCGAGGTTTCCTTTTTGGCGATCTGATTGGCCGCATCCAACTGATCCAGAATATCCAGACAGTTCCGGTAATAGAGCAAGCCCGCTTGCGTTGGCACAACCGAGCGTGTGGTACGGTTGACCAATTGCGCCGACAGGTCGGTTTCCAACTCGTTAATCCGGCGCGAACAAACCGATTTAGCCACCCCAAGGCGGGCTGCCGCCGCCGTGAAACTTCTTTCCTCGACCACTGCAACAAAGGTTTTCAGGTGAACAATATCCATTGATGGCTCCTGTCTATCAAAGCATCATAGGCGATATATACGTTCTGCCCTAGCCCCGAATAGCCTCGATCATTTTACTGACGTTTTCAGGTGGCGCATCGGGGGTGATGCCGTGGCCAAGGTTGAAAATATGCGGGCCCGCTTTGAAAGCATCGACCACACGTTTGGTTTCCGCAATCAGGCGTTCGCCACCCGTGACCAGCAAAGACGGATCAAGATTGCCTTGCACGCAGGTTTTGCTTTGCAGATGTTCCACCGCCCAAGCCGCATCTGTTTCAGTGTCCAGCGCGATGCAATCAGGGGCAACCTGCTGCACAAAATCAAGATATTTCTCACCTGCACCGCGCGGGAAGCCGATGAATTTTATATCTGGGAATTGCGATTTCAGGGCAGTGACAATCTTGACATGGGGCGCGATTGAATAACGGTCAAAGGCCGCGCCGCTTAAGGATCCTGCCCAGCTATCAAACAATTTCACAATTTCTGCCCCGGCTTTAATTTGCTCGGCCAGATAAAGGATTGTGGCGTCGGTAATGCGGTCAATCAAAGCGTCGAATACGGGTGTATTTTCACGCATAAGCGCATGCGCAGGCCCTTGGTCAGGGGTGCCGCGCCCCGCGATCATATAAGTGGCCACGGTCCACGGTGCCCCCGCAAAACCGATCAGGGCGGTTTCCTGTGGCAAGGCCGCCGACAGGTTGCGCACTGTTTGGTAAATCGGGGCAAGCCGTTCGTGAATATCATCTGCCGGGCCAAGTTTACCCAGATCATCGGCACTTGTGATGGTGGACAGGCGCGGCCCCTCGCCGGTTTCAAACCACAGATCGGCCCCTAAAGCCTGTGGCACCAACAGGATGTCGGCAAACACGATGGCCGCGTCAAACCCGTAGCGGCGAATGGGTTGCAAGGTCACTTCGGTGGCCAGATCGGAATTGTAGCACAGCGACAGAAAATCACCTGCTTCGGCCCGTGTGGCCTTATATTCCGGCAAGTAACGCCCGGCTTGGCGCATCATCCAGATGGGTGGGGTTGGCAGGGTTTCGCCCGAAAGCGCGCGCAGTATCGGTTTGGTGCTTTGTGTCACAGTTATAATCCTTTATTCACCCTCGCCTTAGCAAGTTTCAAATGATAAGTGGAGTTAAAATCAACGCATTTCGGTAAAAGAGAAACTATGACGCAACCTTTATTCAAGATCGGCACCCGTGGCTCGCCTTTAGCCCTTGCACAAGCCTATGAGACCCGCGACCGTTTGATGGCCGCACATGATTTGTCTGAAGCCTGCTTTGAGGTGGTTGTGATCAAAACCACCGGCGACCGGGTACAAGACCGGCCTTTGGGCGAAATCGGTGGTAAGGGACTGTTCACCAAGGAAATCGAAGACGCGCTATTGGATGGCAGTATTGATCTGGCGGTACATTCGATGAAGGATATGCCGGTGGCACAGCCCGCTGGGCTGGTGCTGGAGTGTTATTTGCCGCGCGAAGACGTGCGCGATGCTTTTGTATCACTAAAATATAAAAGCATTGCCGATCTGCCCAAAGGCGCGAAACTGGGCAGCAGCAGCTTGCGCAGGCGGGCGCAAATTCTGCATACGCGCCCCGATATTGAAGTCGTGGAGTTTCGCGGCAATGTGCAAACACGCCTGAAAAAACTGAAAGAGGGCGTCGCTGATGCCACTTTTTTGGCCATGGCGGGGTTGAACCGTTTGGGCAATGCGGAACTGGCGCAATCCGTCATAGAGCCCTCCGAGATATTACCCGCCGTAGCCCAAGGCGCCATCGGCATCGAGTGGCGTGCGGACAACACCCGCATCCGCGATATGCTGGCCGCAATAGCCGATCAGGATACCGCCCTTCGCTTGGCAGCTGAACGCGCGTTTTTGGAAGCTCTCGACGGCTCATGCCAAACCCCGATTGCGGGTCTGGCCACTTTGGATGGGGATATGCTGACCCTGCACGGCCAAATCCTGCGCACAGATGGCAGCGATCAGGTCAGCGGAAGCATCAGCGGCCCCGCCACAGACGGCCCTGCCTTAGGGCGCACACTGGCAGCGGAACTGCTGGAAAAATCCGGCGGTGATTTCTTTTAATTCGCCGCCGTTTTTAGCGCGTTGGGGAAGAACAACTGTTGTCCGTCGACCCGGTAATCGGCGATGATTTTTTGGCCGTGCGGGCTGAGCAGCCAGTTGATGAAAGCGGTCGCACCTTTGGTATTCACATAAGGAAACTTTTCCGGATTGACCTCGATCACGCCGTATTGGT
>CAZMMG010000194.1:0-4777 GCA_964567355.1 uncultured Neptunicoccus sp. | reverse complement strand
CGTGGCTTTTGGACTTTGCAGCCCTTGAGGCCCAAGTCATGGTTTCATGTGCAGTGGTCAGGCGCACGCCGCGAAAAGTTGGCATTTGGTTTGATTTGCGCCAGATCACGTCGGTTAAAATCCAGTAGCCTGCATCTTGTAATGCTGTGCCAACACGGAAAATATTGTGATAAGAGCCTATCACCCAAATTGCACCATCGGGTTTAAGGATGCGCCGGGCGGCCTTAAGCCAAGCACGTGAAAATGTGTCATATGCATCAAAGGACGCGAACTGATCCCAGTCGTCATCAACCGCATCAACCTTGGAATTATCAGGTCTGTGCAAATCACCTTTTAGCTGTAGATTATAGGGGGGGTCTGCAAACACCAGATCAACGGAATTTTCTGGAAGCGCGTTCATCACTTCCACACAATCACCAGACAAAATCTGGTTCAATGGCAGGGAAGCCCCACCCTTGGTATTCGTATTATTCATTCTTACTGCCTCAATGCGCTTTTCGCGTCGTTATAGGCCCTTAAGATGAGTCATATGGGATTCGAGGTCAATTTCTTTTTGAATCAATAGGTTGCCTAATTTTCGCCACACAATATCTTGTGTATGGGTTTGAAGGAACGTCTATGGTGTGGGGTCACGCCTAGGGCGTTTAATCCTTCTTGGTGTAGTTTGGTGCCATATCCAGCATTGGTTTCCCATCCGTACCCAGGGAACTGTTGCGAAAGCGCAACCATCATTCGATCACGCGTCACCTTGGCCACAATCGAAGCCGCGGCAATACTGGCTGATTTACCATCCCCCCTGACGATTGCTTCAGATGGGCAAGCTAGATTTCGGGGTGTTTTATTGCCATCGATCAGGGCGTAATCCGCAGGTGTGATAAGCCCTGCAATTGCTTTTTCCATCGCCAATAATGAAGCTTGCAGGATATTTATTCGATCAATGTCTTCGACTGATACATGGGCAATGGATACACTGGCAGTTTCTATAATCTGTGAAAACAAATATTCACGAGCCTTTGCCGACAGTTTTTTGGAATCGTTTAAACCGTCAGGAATATTTGTAGGGTCAAGAATAACGGCACATGCAGTAACCGGGCCAGCCCAAGGGCCGCGGCCAACTTCGTCGACACCCGCGATTACTGTGTATGTTTTTAATAATTGCTTCTCGCGCGTGAAATCTGGCATTATACCCTCTGGGTGACCCATTCTTTTTACACGGTCCCGCACCTTCGGCAACGCATAAAAAGAGGCACCCATACGGGGTGCCTCACCTGCTCGATTTGGCGAAAGAGGGTTTCGCTTGGCCTATCTTTTGTTGTCTGCGTTGCGTAGATATTCGTTAAAATCGTCACCGCTGTTGTAGGTGTTATTGTTGTTATACTGATAGCCGCTGTTCTGAACATATTGGTTATTGTGTTGGCTATAATAACGATCCAGGCATTTGCGCGAATAATAAGTTTTCCAACCATAGTTGGTATATCTTTGGCGCAAACATGTTTTTGGGCGCTGTTGATAAACCACCCGTGGCTGGTATGGTCGGTATGCAGCATTTGGCCGGTAAGTGTCATACTGTGTAACGGCCTGATTGCGGCGCTTGTTTTTGTTGTGGATCACGTTGGCGGCAATACCGACAACAGCCGCGCCGATCAATATTTTTGCAAGTGTGTCGCCTCTGTCCCCTGCGGCGGCAGGAGAAGCTAGGCTTGCGGTGAGGGCGATTGATCCTGCAGCTATAGCTGAGATAAATGGTGCAGATTTCATTTTTTATCCTTTCCTAAATTTATGCCCTGACTGTATGTTGATGGGCATGGGCATTTGTCCTGTAATAAATTTGGCGGAAGTGGCAAAGTTAGGCAATGACAACGCATTGTTATTGGATAACACGGTCGGTTTGATAAGCTGTTATTGAATATCCAGCTAAAAAAGATCAGATTGAACCCATGAAAAATTTTGTGAAAAAAACTGCCCTGATAATAAGCTTAGTCGCCGCGACCCCATCGATTGCAGCTGCGGATTGCTATGCGGATTATAAGGCCAAACAAAGCGTATCCGGTTTGAAACTGCATTACGGTGTGATGCAATTACCAAACGGTGCCTGCAATAACCGCGCAAAGGCGCAAGCGGTTGTTGCCAAACGATTGGCAAATGGAGGTTGGCAATTGCTGACAATTCTATCTATATTCGACCAATCGGGACTTTCACAAAGGCAAAGCAATGCAGGGGCCTACTTCCTTAGGTACTGAAAACAGGCGTTTCAAACCGCGTTCCATCGCCCTTTGGGGCAGCTTGTTAATCATTGGATTGCTTCTGGTTGCTTCCATGGTTTTGTTTTTGAACCTACCCGACGCAAATATGTTCAATGATCGGGTGGAGCGTATATTTATCCAAAATGATGCATTAACCAGCCCGACAGAAACCAAACTGTTGGAAATTCTGGCGCAATCCGGCACGTCATTTGCCGAAGTACTGGAAGGCTATCGATTTATCATTTTTGTGTTGTTGGTTTTATCATCATCCTTGCTGATCTCGGCACTGTATTTTTTGATCAACAATTACGGGCTTAGCCAGCGTATGACCGAAATTGAACGTTCCGGCATTCATATTACCAGCCTTGTGATTAACCGAGATGAACAGGTGGTTTATATTAACAATATGGAGTTTGAATTGACAGCCGCAATCTGTGAAACTCTGTCTGTGCTTTGTGAAGCACGGCTTGACGACGAGGTGATTACCGGCGCGGATTTGGAAGCGATGATCAGCGGCAAAAGCCGCATCGACAGCGATGAGGCCGCAGGGGCCACCCGCATCAAACGCTTGCGCGATCATCTGGGCAATCAAATGATATCGCAACTCTTGATCAAGAACATCAGCCGCAAAGGTTATATGCTGGCAATTGAAAAAGATGTGATCAAAATGATTTAGTGCTAGCAGCTAACCGGTACAGCAAAATATATATTTGACTATATGTCGGGTTGTCGTAACCTAATTATATTTCAAATCTACTCAGGCCATCCTATTTGGAGTTCTAAAAATGAACGCACGCAATATTTTTATTGTTATAGCCATACTGGCGTCACTTGTAACGATGCTGTTGGGGCAGTTTTGGGTATATGCCTATTGGCTGTTCATTATCATTATACCGCTTATTGTTCTGGGCATTCATGACATGATGCAAGTAAGACATACGCTATTGCAAATTTATCCCGTGATTGGTCACATTCGTTATTTGTTTGAGATGATACGCCCCGAAATCCAGCAATATTTTGTCGAGTCCGATACTGACGGCCAACCGGTCAACCGTGAATTCAGGGCGCTTGTATATCAACGCGCCAAAGGCCAGCGCGATACGCGACCATTTGGAACAGTGTTTGAGGTGTACCGAAATGGCTATGAGTGGATTGATCACTCTCTTGCACCGAAAGCTGTGACAGATAAAAGCCCAAAGGTTCGGTTTGGTGGGCCTGATTGCACGCAACCTTATGATGCCTCTCCTTTGAATATATCCGCAATGAGCTTCGGTGCGTTAAGCCGGAATGCGATTATGGCACTGAATAAAGGCGCTAAAATAGGTGGATTTTTCCATAACACTGGCGAAGGTGGCCTAAGTCCGTATCATTTGAAATATGGTGGTGATTTGGTTTGGCAAATCGGTACGGGATATTTTGGTTGCCGAACCGCAGATGGTGGCTTTGATGAAGAACTGTTTAAGACGAAAGCAACGCAAGATGTTGTGAAAATGATCGAGATCAAGCTTTCACAAGGGGCCAAACCTGGCCATGGCGGGATTTTACCAGCCGTAAAGCTGACACAGGAAATCGCCGACATCAGGCATGTTCCCATGGGTCACGATGTTGTTTCTCCTGCGGCGCATTCGGCATTTTCAACCCCTACGGGATTGTTGGAATTTGTTGCCAAGTTGCGAAAACTTTCGGGCGGAAAACCGGTTGGTTTTAAACTTTGTATCGGGCGTAAATCCGAGTTTTTGGCGATTTGCAAAGCGATGATAGAAACGGGTATCACACCAGATTTCATCACTGTTGACGGTGGTGAAGGGGGTACTGGCGCTGCCCCCGTCGAGATGACAAATTCCGTAGGCATGCCGTTGCGTGACGGTCTGATCTTTGCCCATAACGCTTTGATCGGGACGGGAATACGCAAGCAGATCCGTATTATTGCATCGGGAAAATCCATATCTGCCTTTCATGCATTACGTCTTTTGGCATTGGGGGCGGATACCATTAACGCCGCACGCGCAATGATGTTCGCGCTGGGCTGCTTGCAGGCGCGGCATTGTAATCGGGATACCTGTCCGACGGGTATAGCTACGCAGGATCCTAAGCGTTACAAAGCCTTGAATGTTGACATCAAAGCTGACCGGGTGGCGAATTATCATAGGTTGATGATAGAAAATCTGATGGAATTGATTGCCGCTGCCGGATTATCCAATCTGGATGATTTGCAACCTTGGCATATCAATCACCGGGTCAATGGCACCGAGGTTAAAGATTACGCCGAGTTATATCCGGCAATTGCCAGCAAAAGTTTGCTATCCGATGCAGATATGCCCGAAAGTTTGCGAAATGATTGGCAGCGGGCGGATCCGAATAAATGGTAGGGTTCTGTTTGGATGCGATTAAAAGCTATTAGTGTGACTAAGACGGCTTATTTTGTTAGGAATTGTTGAGCCAGTATAAAGATTAGGTTTTACCTAAGTTACGAAATGAAAAATACTTCTTTTTCAAAACCGGCTTTCTGTGTGAGTGTCGCCCGAGTTTTACGC
>CAZMMG010000193.1:0-4805 GCA_964567355.1 uncultured Neptunicoccus sp. | reverse complement strand
TCGGTGGTATGTAATACCGTTTTGGGTGACAGGCCGGTAAAATCATTGGATATATCTTTCTGTAAATCACCCTTGGGCGGTGCATCATAGCGGTTTGATAAAATGGCTGCGATAAAGTGTTCTTGTTGGTTGCTAGAGGCTAAATTTAACGCCAATTCCCGGCTGTTGTTGTTCAAAGCAGCCAGTTCAAACCCGATATGTTTGGCCGCCGGGGTCAGGGTGTGACCTGCCAATGCGGCAGCAAACCAGTTGGCAAGAACAGGTTGCAGGCCCAAAGGGGTAAGGGCTTTATGCGCTTTGATCAGGGCTTCGGACAAGGTTTTGTCATCGCCTGCGTCCAGTGCATTGTTCAACCCTTGCACTGCCGATACGCGGGACCAAACCCCGCCCGAGGCCGAAGCTGCGCCCTCAAGGTAGAGATCAAGCAAAATTGCATTTGGAATGGCACGTTCGCGCACCAGTCGTTCCGCCGAAGTTAACCGCTGTTTCCATCCAGCCTTGTTTTGCAAATCCATATGCAGGAATGCCAAAGGCAAGCTGCGCGCCGGGCGCGGTAAGCCTACGGCTTCGCGCATCACAAACGTCAGCGGGGTCAAGACGGGTGGTATGGTTGGATCTTTGGCACCCGAAAACATTTCAGGATCCAGAAACATACCCAGCAACAGGGCTTGATCATCGGAAAAATTCCCCAAAGCCCGACCTGTGGACAAGGTGACTGAAGCGGCACTCCAGTCGCCTGCGCGGGCCAGACAAAATATGCGGGCCTGCAAAGTGGGGGCAAAATTCGGGGTTTTGACCATGCGTGCACAGGCTTCGTCTGCGCGTTGGGTCAGGATGCTGACATCAAACCAACGCCGAAACAATTCCGGATTGTTGGGGTCGGCAGCTTTCAAAAGCGCTTCAGCCGGATCAAGTGCCCCTGCGGTCAACAAATTGTCCAGACGTGCCAACAATAGGGTATTATCTTGATGGGCACCGACAGGGGGATCAATTTCGGCTAAAATGATCCGCCGCCACAGGGTGGTGATCTGCGGTAACTGGCCTAATGGGGCATTACGGATAAGGGATGCCAATCTGCCGGCATCGCTGTCACCCCAAAAATCCGTCGAAATGCCGGACACTTGCGTGGGCAGCAGCCCAACCGTGTCTTTTTGCGTATCCGATAGCTTGGTGGTTTTAATAGGTTCGATTGTGACGCCGTTTAAAGGCTTGTCTGGGGCCACATCCTGTGGGGTTTCCAGTGATTTGGATAGCCAATCCACGGCAGAAAGAGGTTCAGCCAAAGCCGGAAGCGACAAAGGCAGGATAAAACAAGTGAAAACCAGAGGGCTAAGTCGCATCTGGGGCCACAGGTTGAACGATCTCGACATTCGGTGACGATATGTCCCCCAAGTATGAATATGCAATCAGCCCGATAGCACCGAGAACACATAAATATAACAAAAATTTTATCAAACGACCCATGAATTCACCTTAACTGCCCATTTGGCGGCGGTTCCGCCTTGTCTTGTCTGGGGGGGATGTTATCACGAATATATCAAAAGTCATCAACTTGGGACGGGGTTCAAGCAAAACTTTGCCTATTTTATGACCGCACAGAAAGCAAGGGAACAAAGTGCGCTACCGATTGACCAAAACCATTGTTCTTGTAGGGCTTATGGGCGCAGGTAAAACCGCTGTGGGGCGTTTTTTGGCGCAAGAGCTTGGGGTGGTATTCGTCGATTCGGACGATGAAATAATCAAGGCTGCAAATATGTCCATCGCCGAGATTTTCCAGCGTGACGGCGAAGCGTTTTTTCGCCGCAAGGAAACCCAGATACTGGAGCGCTTGCTGGATGGAGAACCTTGTGTTTTATCCACTGGCGGCGGGGCCTATATGACGCAACAAAACCGTGCTTTGATTGCCGACAAAGGGCTGGCCTTGTGGCTGCGCGCAGATCTTGATCTGCTTTGGGAGCGGGTCAGGCATAAAGATACCCGGCCTTTGTTGCGGGTGGCCAACCCAAAGGCCAAACTGGCCGAGTTGCTGGAAACCCGCACGCCGCATTATATGCGAGCCGAACTGGTGGTTGATGCGGGTGCGAATATGTCGCTGGAGCAGATGACGGCCAAAACTGTCAAAGTGTTGCTGGATAACCCCGTCAGTGGGGTTTCAAAGGAAGAAAATGATGGCTGAAATAGTACATGTAGATTTAGACGAACGGTCTTATGATATCCATATAGGGTCGGGACTTTTGGCCACGGCGGGGCAGTATATCAAGCCGTACCTGAAGCGAAACCAAGTCGCCATCATTACCGATGAAACCGTGGCGGGCCTGCATTTGGCGACGCTTCAAGCAGGGCTGGAGGCCGAGGATATCGGCTCGGTTGTTTTGAAACTGGCGCCCGGTGAAGCCACTAAATCTTGGGATAATTTGCAAAAATCAGTTGAGTGGTTGTTGTCCGAGAAGGTCGAGCGCGATGATGTCGTGATTGCCTTCGGAGGTGGGGTTATTGGTGATTTATCAGGATTTTCTGCCGCAATTATGCGCCGTGGCGTTCGATTTGTGCAAGTTCCAACGTCCCTGTTGGCGCAAGTTGACAGCTCGGTCGGGGGCAAAACAGGGATCAATTCGCCACATGGCAAGAATCTTGTGGGCGCGTTTTATCAGCCCCAACTGGTGCTGGCTGATGTCGGGGTTTTGGCCTCGCTGAAACCGCGTGATTTTTTGGCAGGCTACGGTGAAGTGGTAAAATACGGGCTGTTGGGCGATGCCGATTTTTTCGAATGGCTAGAGATAAATGGCCCGGCCATGGCCAAGGGCGATATGGACAAACGCATCCGGGCGGTGAAGCGGTCTTGCGAGATGAAAGCAGAGATTGTGTCGCGCGATGAAACGGAACACGGTGATCGTGCACTGCTGAATTTAGGTCATACATTTTGCCATGCACTAGAGGCGGCTACAGGCTATTCCGACCGGTTGCTGCACGGCGAAGGTGTCGCCATCGGCTGTGCTTTGGCGTTTGAGGCATCGATGCGTTTGGGATTTTGCAGCCAAGAGGTGCCAAGCCGTGTTCGCGCGCATCTGAAAGCCATGGGGACAAAGGTTGATCTGGCCGATATCGAGGGTGATTTACCGGATGCGGACGGGTTGTTGGCCCTGATGGCGCAAGACAAAAAAGTGCAGGGCGGCAAGCTGACTTTCATCATGGCCCGCGCCATTGGTGAAAGTTATGTGGACCGCAATGTTGATCTGGATGTGGTTAAATCGGTGCTGCAAGACGCGTTGAACCGGCGTTGACCCAAGCGGTTGCTTTGGTGTCAGTGGCACGGCCGGATTTTGGATATTTAGACCATTTGGAATAATAGGGTTTTGTTCATCCTGAACAGCTGGCACCGCCTAGGACGCAGAACTTGGCGCAATGGGGGTGGTTCAGTTTGACGTCGCGCTCGGCCTCGGCCAAGGTTTCGCCCAGCTCGAACTCGGGGCTGTAGGCCAAAAGCGTGCAGGCCAGAACCACCGGTTTTTCAGCCCCTTTGCGTTTGACGACCATGCGCGAACGCGCACACATCACATCTGCCGGGGATTTGTTCAGGATGCCCCAGCATGCTGTGGTTATTTCAGGCACATCTACGGTCTCATCCATTTCTGGAAATAATACTGTTATTCCAGGATTTTGCGTGTCGATATTAAAGTTATTATCATCAAACAGGGCTTTGTAGCCGGCGCGGCTTTGGGTGTCATCATCACCCCAAAGCGTGCGTCCTGCCACGGCCATTTTCAGGTTGTTGTCGCGCAGCCATTTCATGCCTTTAAGGGTGATGTCATAAGAGCCACGGCCGCGCATCTGGTCGTGGTTTTCGGCACTATAGTGGTCAAGCGATACCCGCAAAGTCAGCCGGTCGCCAAATTCGGCCTGCAATTTTAGCAATCCCGCCTTCACCGATTTGCGCATCATCGGGCGCATTGCGTTGGTCAGGATCAGCACATTGTAGCCGCGCGTAAGGCAGGCCCGCGCCATGTCTATCATGTCGGGGTTCATGAAGGGTTCGCCGCCGGTAAAGCCGATCTCGGTCGTGGGCCAGCCCAAGGCTTTGATCTGGTCAAGATAGTCTTCGACCTCGGCCAATGTGATATAGACCAGCGCATCGTTACTGGGCGAGCTTTCAATGTAGCAGTTCACACATTCGATATTGCACAAGGTGCCGGTATTGAACCAGAGCGTTGTTGCCCCGATCAAAGACACGCTGGCACGCGCTTCGCCTTTGGCGGTGATCTCAGGGTGCTGGAATTTCCCCAGGGGTTTGGAGGCGTTGGTATCGAAATATTGGTCGTTCATCTATGGGCCTGTTTGTTGTCTTAACTGTGGCTACACTATTTTGCCAATTTGTTAAAAGGTTTTACAGGTTTGGCCACGGTTTTGTGATTGTTTGCAACGGAACGGTGTTTTGCTTGCAGCCAAGCCAAGCAATTGCAATAGTTGACGTAATTACAGTGAAGTAAGGATGTTCAAATGGTTGCGCAAACGATACCGGTGGATGATTTCGATCTGGTGATTATCGGGGGAACCGGCGATCTGGCGAAGCGCAAAATTCTGCCGGGTTTATTTCGGCGTCTCTGTGCGGCGTTCTGACGCTTGCCGCCTGTGCCGGCGAAACGCCGCAGGAATATGTCGACCGTGCGTTTCAAGACGTGAATGTTGTCGATGAAAGCAATCTCAACGATGTGATGCTGACCGTGGCCGACCCCAACGAGGCGGTGAACTATTTCAGCGGATCGGCCAAGAAACAGCCCGACCGCATCGACCTGCAACGCGGTCTGGCC
>CAZMMG010000192.1:0-4839 GCA_964567355.1 uncultured Neptunicoccus sp. | reverse complement strand
CCTATGCAGCATTTAAGGTTGTTTTTATTCAGCCCCAGCCCTAGCTGTCCCTTTTATTCTGAACAGGTTTTTTCAAATCCTTGCGAAACCGCCCCTCTTGGTGCTTGTTCAGCTTGGTCACTTTCTTTTCTTTCTTGTCGCGATACGGGTTCTTATCCGATTGCGAGCGAATAAACAGCCTGATCGGTGAACCCGGCATATCAAAACCTTCACGCAAGCCGTTCACCAGATAACGCTCATAGCTTGTGGGCAGTAAATCAGGGTGCGAACACATTGCCACAAAGGTTGGCGGACGGGTTTTTACTTGTGTCATATAGCGGATACGAATGCGCCGTCCCCCCGGGGCGGGCGGCGGGTGCATCTCTAGCATGCCTTCCAGCCAGCGGTTCAGCTTCGATGTGCTGACCCGGCGGTTCCAGACCGCGTGAACTGCCAATATGGCCTTGTGTAAACGATCAAGCCCGCGTCCGGTTTTAGCCGAAACCGTCACCAAAGGCGCACCGCGTAACTGCGGCAATAACCGGGTGAATTTTTCGCGGATGTCTTTCAGTTTTTCCTGTTTCTCGGTCTCGATGTCCCATTTGTTCACCGCAATCACCACCGCGCGGCCTTCGCGTTCAGCCAGATCAGCGATGCGTAAATCCTGCTGTTCAAACGGAATGTCCGCGTCCAGCATAACCACCACAACTTCAGAAAATTTCACCGCCCGCAAACCATCCGATACCGACAGTTTTTCCAGCTTCTCTTGCACCTTGGCTTTTTTGCGAATACCCGCCGTATCCCAAAGCCTGATCGGCACCCCGTCCCAATTTATATTAACGGATATGGCATCACGGGTAATTCCGGCTTCCGGCCCCGTCAGCATGCGATCATCTTTCAGAATTTGATTGATCAGCGTCGACTTGCCCGCGTTGGGCCGACCTACCACCGCTATCTGCAAGGGTTTTTCCGACGAGATCACCCGATCTTCACCGCCGCCGTCTTCATCCACGTCAACACCGGTTTCAGGCTCGATTTGACGGGATTTGAACTCTTCGGCAATCGGGCGCAACATATGGGCCAGCTCGTCTATACCTTCCCCGTGTTCCGCCGACAATTGCACCGGCTCGCCCAGACCCAACGAAAACGCATCGTAATAGCCCGCATCACCGGCACGCCCTTCGGCCTTATTAGCAGCCAAAATCACCCGCGCCGATTTTTTGCGCAAAATTTCTGCAAATACCCGATCCGCAGGCAACACCCCGTCACGCGCATCTATCATGAACAAACAGACATCCGCCATATCCACCGCGCGTTCGGTCAGTGCGCGCATCCGGCCCTGAAGGCTTTCGTCGGTGGCTTCTTCCAGCCCTGCGGTATCGATCACGGTAAAGCGCAGACCTGCCACACGGGCATCGCCTTCGCGCAAATCACGCGTCACACCTGGCTGGTCATCGACCAATGCAAGACGTCTGCCAACCAGACGGTTGAACAAGGTGGACTTACCCACATTTGGGCGCCCGACAATGGCAAGTGTAAAACTCATAACTTTGGCCTTTTCATTACTGAGCGGCCTTTACAGGGCAATTGCGCTATTTGAAAGCCTGAAGTTGGCCGTTACCTGATAGTATATACATAACACCGTTCACAATCGCAGGCTGCGATGCTGCACCACCCTGAATTTTCACCACCCCAAGGGCTGCACCCGTGCTTGGGTTGAAGCTGCGGGTGTTGCCGTCACTGCCGGCCACGATCAAACGGTTCCCGGCCATAACAGGGCCGTAATACACATATGCCGTCTTCTGGCGTTTACCTTGTTTCAGATAGCCTGGCAGTTTGACGGCCCATATTTCGGCCCCTGTCGCTGCACTCAGCCGTTTTAGCTTAAATCCGTCTGTGACCACAAACACCGCCCCGCCGGCAACCCATACGGGACTATAAGATCCGTCGTTTACAGTCCAGTTGCGTGCCCCGGTTTTCATATCAATTGAGATCAAGCGCCCGAACTGATTTGCTGCATAAACCGTTTTGCCCGAAATAACCGGGTCACCGGAAATAGCCCCGACAATACCGCGCGCCAGACCTTTACGTCCCCCCGAAACCGCAGCGCTCCAAACCCGCGCACCGGTAGAGGTGTTCGCCCCAACAAGCTCACCCGACGCAAAAGGTAGCGCAACAAAATCGCCTAAAGCCGCAGGAGCCCCAGAACCAGCCAAGCCAGTAACGGAGCCGCCGCTTTGAATTTGCCAGCGAATACGGCCCGTTATCAGGTCCAGTGCGATCGCTTTGTTATCCAAAGTAACAGCAATCGCCTCGCCATTGATCACCACAGGTGCACTTGGAATGGCCGCATTGGTTCTTTGACGCCACTTGACAGCACCAGAAGCCGGATCAATGGCGATTACCTCGCCTGAACCCGTGGTAGCAACCAAAACCCCGTTGCCATAGGCCAAACCGCCGCCAGAGACAGATTTTCCCTTGTCCCAGGCAGGGCTAAGGTCCTTTGACCATTGGGGGGCACCTGTCAGACCAAATGCCCGCACATGCCCGCTTGCATCCAGGGTAAAGATGCGCCCTTGTGCGATAATCGGGTCGGAACTGATGTGGTTTTTCTTGCCGTTACCGGTTCCGATTTTCTGTGACCAAAGATGCGTCAGTGTGACACCCAGCGCGGGGTTGGATACCTGGTGTGCAGTATCACCGTTTTTATGGGTCCATTGGCTGTAATTTTGCGGAGCAGGCAGTTTAAGCTGTGTCACCGCAACAGCAGCCGCCTGAGTGTCGGCTCCGGCAGTTTTTTGTCCTGTCACAGCGCGTAAATCAAGCCGCACACCTTGCAACGGCTTTTCTTTTTTCGCGCAACCACCCAGTGCCAACCCGGCACTTAGTACAAAAATCAGCACTTTTTGCTGAACCCCTAGTATCGCCATATCAAAGAACTTTCCCTGTGCCTGGTTATTTCGCCTATTGTGCAGTTTCATTACCAGAAAGCAACTGCGAGCGTGCGGGTATTTCACCGCCCAAAGACACCAGCAACTGTACCGCGCGCTGTTGTACCCCTGCAGGTAAATTCGGTTCTTCCAACAGTTGTTGAAGTTGGCCAGTTGCAGCTTTTTCATCACCCGCATCCAATTCTGCAAGGGCTATTTGCTCCAACGCCAAGGGGCGCAGGGCGTTGCCAGGTTTTGCAAGCCCTTGCAACTGGGCCATGCGTTTGGCCCCATCCATATCCTTACCGCGCAGAACCAACGCCTTGAAACCGGCTAGATCGCGGTAAATCGGACTTATGCCATCGGTTTTCACGATCTTGTTCAACGCTGCCAGTGCCGCGTCTTTTTGGCCGTTATTGATCAGTATTGTCGCCTCCTGAAACTGCAACAAAACCGCCGCAGCCCCGGCATCCGTGCTCAGGCTTTGCAAAGCGGCAACCTGTTTTTCAGGTGTTTCTTTTAACAAAGCCGCCGCAATAGCATCGCCGCGCGCCTCGGCCGCAGCCGAGGCTTGGCTTTTGCTCCATTCCAGATATCCCGCGCCACCAACGATAAGCACGATAGCAAGCCCTACAATCCAGCCATATTTTTTATAATAGGCGTATAAGCGGTCTCTGCGAACCTCTTCGGTAACTTCTTCAATGAAACTGTCGGTTTCGCTCATGGGGGTGGCCTCTTGATGTTTCGGCGGACATTACAGGCAAACGAGGGCAAATGCCAAGCTGATTAACTGCTTTTTTTTGCCTGATATGTATGCTCATCCGCTGGAAACGACCGATCGCGGACTTCCATAGCATATCGGGTGATGGCATCGCGCATCATCTCTTCCATATTTCCGTAACGTTTTACGAAAGTCGGAACACGCGGAAACAACCCGACCATATCCTCGAACACCAGAATTTGTCCGTCACATTCGGCAGATGCCCCGATCCCTATAGTCGGAATGGTGACAGCTTTGGTCACCTTATCAGCCAACCCTACGGCCACTCCCTCGATCACGACCGCGAACGCGCCGGCCGCTTCTACCGCTTTAGCATCCGCCACAACCGCATCAAACTGATCTTGTTCACGCACCGCTTTAAAACCGCCGGCAGTGTTCATTTGCTGCGGCATCAAGCCGATATGCGCCATCACCGGGATACCGCGTGCGGAAAGATAGGCAATGGTTGCGGCCATTTCGCAACCACCTTCCAGCTTCACCGCCATACAGCCGGTTTCCTTGATGATGCGAGAGGCATTGCGAAACGCCACTTCGGGACTTTCTTCAAAGCTACCAAACGGCATATCGACCACGACCAAAGCTTTTTCCACCCCGCGCATCACCGCTTGGCCGTGCATGATCATATGCTCCATGGTCACACCCAATGTGTTGGGCATGCCGTGGATCACCATCCCCAAACTGTCACCCACAAGGATCATATCGGCCTGTTCATCCACCAAACGCGCCACATGGGCAGTATAGGCGGTCAGGCAGACCAAAGGAGCCACGCCTTTGGCAGCACGAAACGCGGGCACCGTCATCTTTTTCTTTTTTGCGTAATGCTCCGAGACCTGATCCGGATCGGAAATCCCGAGCTTTTTGGACAATGTGCTGGTTGTAGACATAAGATCGCTTTCCTTTTGAGACCGTTAAATACGGGGGGGGGCTGCCGCCATATCACCCAAATCCTTCTTAGGATTATAGTCAAGAGGCCTCTGCGAAACGCCCCCTATCCACCCGTTATTTTTTTGCATGACGGTTTGTGCATGACCATGTTTTGCAGGCATACTACTAAACTAGTTTAGTAGTTTACTTTATCTAATACCTTGTTATAAAAGATAAATTATCTACATTAAAATTGTTTTTGGCTTTGGGATCATCAAGCAAAAA
>CAZMMG010000191.1:0-4839 GCA_964567355.1 uncultured Neptunicoccus sp. | reverse complement strand
TACCAAGAGCCGTCCAGGATACGCAAATTCGGGTCTGGCAAATGGCTTGCCAACCAGCCAGTAGAGACAAGGGTTTTTGGATCGGAATGGCCCATGGTTTGCGCCTTTTTGCAGCTTCATTCTCAATTAAACCTGCCACCGCAGGGATGCAAGGGGGGTGAACCCTGCAATTAAAAAATCACCCTGACCCTAACCATGCTCGCGCATCAGTCGTGATTTTTGCCGTTGCCAGTCGCGGTTCTTTTCGGTTTCGCGTTTGTCGGATTTCTTTTTACCCTTGGCAACGCCGAGCAGCAGCTTGATGCGGCCCTTGTCGTTAAAATACATCTTCAGGGGGACCAGCGTCATGCCCTGGCGGCCAATGGCCTGCCAAAGCCTGGATATTTCACGCTTGGAGGCCAGCAGTTTGCGCCGCCTGCGTTCTTCGTGGCCAAAGTTCCGGGCTTGCGGGTAAAGTGCGATATAGCTGTTGATCAGCATCAACTCGCCATTTTCAATATCGGCATAGCTTTCGGTCAGATGCGCTCCGCCACCGCGCAGGGATTTCACTTCTGAGCCCATCAGAACCAGACCGCATTCAAGCGTGTCTTCGACAGCATAATCATATCTGGCCCGCCGGTTTGCGGCGATCAGTTTATTGTTGCTGTCGGATGGTTTTTTCTTTGCGGCCATCGCCTAGTTTATCAGCCCTGCATTACGCATGGCCGCTTCCACTTTTTCTTTCGTACCGTCCGTTAGGCCGACCAGCGGCAGACGGACATCAGGGCTGGATTTGCCAAGCAAAGAGGCACCGTATTTTGCCCCCACAAGCCCCGGCTCGGTGAAGATTGCATTGTGCAGCGGCATTAGACGATCCTGAATATCCAACGCGGCGTCAAAATCACCTGCAAGGGTTGCCGCCTGTAACTGCGAACACAGTTTCGGGGCCACGTTTGCAGTGACGGAAATACAACCGACCCCGCCTTGGGCATTAAAGCCATGTGCTGTGGCATCTTCGCCGGACAGTTGGATAAAGTCAGCCCCGCAATGAATACGTTGCTGGCAAACCCGCGCCAGATCACCGGTGGCGTCTTTTACGCCGATGATATTGTCCAGTTTCGATAATGCACCCATCGTTGCAGGCACCATGTCCACCACAGACCGAGGCGGAATGTTGTAGATGAAAATAGGCAGGCCAACCGCGTTTAGGGCGGTGTAATGGGCGATCAAACCGTCTTGGGTTGGTTTGTTATAATAAGGTGTCACCACAAGAGCGGCATCTGCGCCGACATCTTTTGCGAACTGTACAAATCCCAAAGCTTCGGCTGTATTGTTCGAGCCTGCACCGGCAATCACGGGAATGCGGCCTGCAACAGTTTCAACCACCAATTTGATCACATGCATATGCTCGGCGTGGCTAAGGGTCGGGCTTTCGCCCGTGGTGCCCACAGGGGCCAGACCGTTAGAGCCTTCGGCAATATGCCATTCAACCAGTGCTTTAAGTGCATCATCATCCACCTTGCCGTTCTTGAACGGGGTGATCAGAGCTGGGAATGAACCTTTGAACATGGGTGTAACCTCCGAAATTATGATGCGTATTGCGCTGCTTTAGCGTGAATTTAACCGTTTGGCACGGTCAAAGTGACCTTTGCCAAGATCAACCTAGGAAAACAAGGGAAACTTGGCTAGTTTCGGGCAAAGAAATTTAATGGAAGCGATTTGATGCGCGTTTGGATCAAAATAGTAACACTGTGTATGGTTCTAACAATGCCCGCCATAGTATTTGCCAACAGCGAAGAGGAAAACGGTGCGCTGTTGGCGATGGCCTATGATGCGATCGAAAATAGAGATTGGGTAACGGCGGATCATTACGCATCACAAATCAGTGACCCTGTGGGGGGTGATCTGGTGACGTGGGAGCGTCTGCGTGCGGGCGAAGGCGATTGGTCGGAATATCGGAGTTTCCTGAAAGGGCACAGCAATTGGCCGGGATTGAAGCGGTTGCGCCGTAAAGGTGAAGCCGTGATCCCTCATGGCGCAAATGCATCGCATGTAAGAGCTTATTTTAAGACCCAGTTGCCGCAAACCGGCGCAGGCTCGTTACGGTTGGCAGCAGCCTATGCAGCGGTTGGACGTGATGGGCAAGCTAGGACAGAGGCGATCCGTGCATGGATTGAAATGTCCCTCAAAGAGCAAGATGAAATTGCATTATACGCAAAATACAAAGGGGTGTTGAAACAGTATAATTTAAGACGGCTGGACAATCTTTTGTGGCGCGGATTGACCCGTGAAGCCGGGCGGATGTTGGATCGGGTTTCAAGTGGCCATGTCAAACTGGCGCAAGCGCGCATCGGGTTGCAACGCGCCAGCAAAAACATTGATGCAAAGATTTTGGCAATTCCCAAAAACCTGCAATCTGACCCCGGTCTGGCCTATGACAGGTTTCAATGGCGGGTGAAAAAAGGCCGTTGGGACGATGCGCAAGAGTTGCTTGCGATGCAAACGGGATCGATTAAAAAGCTGGGCCGGCCAGAAGCTTGGGCCAGTCGCAGGCGCGGTTTTGTGCGCCGCGCCATGCGGGCGGGTAATACTGATTTGGCCTATTGGCTGGCCAGCCAGCACGGCTTGACCGAAGGCTCTGATTTTGCCGATCTGGAATGGTTGTCGGGCTATATTTCGCTGACCCAGATGAATGCGCCCAAACAGGCTTTGGGGCATTTTGTGAATTTTAAGGGCGCGGTGAACAGTCCGATCAGTCTGGGTCGTGCGGGCTATTGGTTGGGGCGAACCTATGAGGCCCTTGGCCAAAAGAAAAAAGCAACGGCGGCTTACGGTGAAGGAGCTAAATATCAAACCAGTTTTTATGGTCAGCTCGCGGCGGAAAAACGCGGTGCAGCACCGGATGAATTGTTGACTGGTAAGCAAAAAACACCAGATTGGCGCAGGGCCAAGTTTATCAATAGTTCTGTTATACGGGCGGGGGTTTTGTTTCATTATGTGGATGATCAGGCGCATATGCGTTGGTTTTTCACCCATGTGGCCGACGGTCTGGATAAGATAGGCTTAAGCCAGCTGGCGGATCTCGCGCTGTATCTGGATCGTCCCAATGTGGCTTTGGCGGTTGCCAAGCAAGCGGCCAAGCGTGGGATTATCCTGCCGAAATCCTACTTTCCTGTGACCGACCTTGCAACTTATTCTGTCGATATAGCCCCGGAAATAGCCATGGCCATCGCGCGGCGTGAAAGCGAGCTGAACGAAAGCGCCATCAGCCCCGCAGGTGCGCGTGGATTGATGCAGATCATGCCGGCAACGGCGCGTAAAGTGTCAAAGGATATTGGCGTGAAATATTCCAAGGCGCGCCTGACCTCTGACTGGCGTTACAATGCGCAACTGGGCACGGCTTATTTGGGCGGCTTATTGGAGCTGTTTGACGGCTCGTATATTTTGGCCTTTGCAGCCTATAACGCAGGCCCGAACCGTGCCGAAGCATGGGTTGAAAAATTTGGCGATCCCCGCGACAGCTTGGTGGATCAAGTCGACTGGATTGAACATATTCCTTACCGCGAAACCCGCAATTATGTGATGCGGGTGATCGAGTCACTGCATGTCTACCGTGCCCGCCTGACAGGCAAAACGCCGCCCTTGCAACTGACGCTGGATTTAACACGCGGCTAGCAATTTTTTAAAAACCTTTGGAGGTAGAACATGCGCTTATTCAGCCCGATAAAATCCTATCTAATACGAAATGCAGGTAAATTTGAACTGGACAGCAACGGCCTAAGCCGGTGGATCGGCTATTGCGCCTTCGGGTTGCCGTTTGCAATGCTTTACGGGGTCTATATTGGCTGGCCCTTTGGCAAAGTGTGTTTTGCCAAATCGATAAGCCATTTCTACTATACCCGTGGGTTTGGAGATATTTTCGTCGGCATCTTATTTTTCATCGCGATATTTTTGTATAATTTTAGGGGCAAGAAACAAATTGATACGCTTTGCGCGACCCTTGCAGGGTTCTTTGCGCTTGGCGTCGCATTGTTCCCGGCAGCAGGCGCTCCTTGCGCGTATAACAATCAACAGGCGCGTATTCTAACGGATATGCCGGACAAGGTGCCAGGCGTGTTGCCGGATTCATTCACCGCCAGCCCGTGGTCGGGATACCTGCATCAGGGCAGTGCCGCGTTGTTATTTCTGTTTCTGGCATGGTATTCGTTTTATGTGTTTGCAAGCGATCATCAGAAGGCGAAATACCGCACAGCACAGGGCGGGCTTACCGAGGTTAAAATCTTGCGAAACAGGATTTACCGGTGCTGTAGCTATGCCATTTTAATTGCTATTCTGGCCATTGCAGTTTTACCAAAGTTGGTAGGTGGTAATTGGTGGGATGATAATCATCTGACCTTCTGGTTTGAAGCTTTGGCGCTGGCCTCTTTTGGTATCAGTTGGATGGTACATGGCCGTACCTTTGACGCCTTGAAGGACTAGGCTCTGGTCGCAGCCCGTTCGCGCCATAATGTAAACAGACCCGCCGCGATCACAATTGCGCCGCCTATGGCGGTTCCCCAACGTAGGTTATCGCTGAACACCAACCAGCCAAGCGTGCCGCCGAAAACCAGTTGCATATAGGCAAAGGGTTGCACGGTGCTGGCCTCGGTTACGGCGTAGCATTTTATCAGCAAGAAATGCCCCAAAGCCCCGGTGATGGATAGCAATGCCATCCAGCCCCAGTCACCAATTGTCATCGCTTGCCAGTAAAATAAACCCACCGCAGTCATCCCGATCGCCCCGATAACTCCGGTCCAGAAAAAGCTGGTTGCAGCACTGTCTTTGCGCGCGGCAAAACGTGTCAGCAAACCGTAAACGGCG
>CAZMMG010000190.1:0-4871 GCA_964567355.1 uncultured Neptunicoccus sp. | reverse complement strand
ATATATTGGGGCTGGCCTTTGCCTTTGGCTGGACACCGTGTATCGGGCCTATCTTGGGCACTATTTTGTCTTTGGCGGCACAAGAAGCCTCAATAGCGCGTGGCACGGTATTATTGGCAACATATGCCATAGGTTTGGGCCTGCCGTTTATTCTGGCCGCGATTTTCATCAACCGTGCCATCACTGTGATGAACCGGTTCAAACGCCATATGGGACTGGTGGAAAAGCTGATGGGCGGCTTGCTGGTGCTGGTCGGTGTGATGCTGCTCACAGGGGCGTTTACCAGTTTTTCCTTTTGGTTGCAGGAATTTTTCCCTGTCCTGTCGACAATCGGCTGAACCGTCTTACATTTTTCAAGTTTCGCGCCTATAGTTTGCTTCAAATAAAACAGCAAGCGTGTCAAAATGCCAAAACAGGCGCAACAGGTAAAAAAACGCAAAGTCTTTTATATTCCCGGCTACGACCCGATGTTGCCGCGCAGGTACCGCGAATTATACCGCACCGAAGGCACCAAACAGGCCGAGGTTTCTGGTTACGATCTGACCCTGAAAGGCACGCAGGGCAAAGCGCAAAATTATGGCTGGATGGTAGACACTGACATTGATGGCCGCAAAACCCATACGGATTTTGAGTTTCTTTTGTGGTCGGATATTGTGCAAGCCTCAATGCAGCGCAGCATTGCCGGCAGTTTCTGGCTGCTGGCGCGTACCGCTTGGGCCTATATCTCGACAGGTGCGCTGTTTCGCCTGATGCGTTTGCAAAAGGGGCCGATTATTGCCGCTCTTTATCCGGTTGTGGTGCTGTTGGGGCAGTTGCTGCTGGGGCTTTTGGCCGGATATGCAGCCTATATTCTGGTCGGCAGTCTTTCGCATTGGGCCTTGGGCCTGCTTGCAGGATTTGGCGTACTGTCGGCGGTAATGATGTGGTTCAAGTCGAAAGACAACAAGATTTACGCCTATTACCTGATGCATGATTACGCTTTTTCGGCACAATACGGCGGTGATATTCCGCCCGAATTGATCACACGCATGGCCGAGTTTGCCGATCATATCCACGACGCATTGCAGACGGATGTGGATGAGGTTCTGGTCGTCGGCCATTCATCCGGTGCGCATCTGGCAGTGTCTATTCTGGCTGATTTGATCCGTCGTTTGGGCCTGCCCGATAAAGGCCCTAAACTGGGGTTTCTAAGTCTGGGCCATGTGGTGCCAATGGTCAGTTTTCTGCCTAAAGCATGGATTTTACGCCGTGATCTGAATTATCTTTGCCAACGAAAAGAGCTAACATGGGTCGATGTGTCCGCCCCCGGCGACGGTTGCACATTCGCGCTGTGCGACCCGGCTGCGGTCAGCGGTGTTGCCCCTGAAGGCGGGCATAAATGGCCGCTGGTTCTGTCGGCGGCATTTTCCCAAACCCTGTCACCTGCCTATTTTGCCAGTATCAAACGCAGGTTTTTCAGGATGCATTTCCAGTATCTTTGCCATTTCGACCGTCCGCGCGATTATGATTATTTCCAGATCACAGGCGGCCCCGTGACCTTGCAGACGCGTTTCAAAGACCGCGCCCCCAGCCCCTCTAAAATCACCCGATCGGTGAATAAATACACCTCGCAGGAGGCCCCTGAATGAACAATAATATTATCCCGCCCAAGCCACAGGCCCGCGCTGAAAAAGTTTCGCTACTCACCCATATCAGGTTGTTTCGCAAAGATATTTTTGCCTCTCAACCGGCCAAGCTATACCGCGCATGGATGGCGGAATTCCGGTTGCCGTTTTTCAAATCCTATTTTATCAACGACCCCGATCTGGTCGATCATGTTCTGAACAAAGACCCCGATCATTTCCCCAAATCCTCGATCATCAAAGGGGCGCTTTATTCGTTGCTGGGCGACAGTGTTTTTGTTTCCAACGGCGAGACATGGAAACGCCAGCGGCGGATCATTGATCCGGCCTTTGAGGGCGGACGTTTGCGCGATGTGTTCCCGTCGATGCTGGAAGCGGGGCAGGCGGCGGTGGCGCGGCTAAAACCGCTTGCCGAGGCGGGGCCGGTCGAGGTTGAAGAACAAGCCAGCCAAATGGCGGCGGACGTTATTTTCCGCACATTGTTTTCCATCCCGATTACCGATGATGTGGCCAAACAGGTGTTTGCCAAGTTTCGCGACTATCAGCGCACCCAACCGCTTCTGAACATTGCCAGCTTTTTGAAAACCCCGAAATGGATCCCGAAATTGCAAGGGCGCCGTACCCGTCAGACCAGTGCGGATATTCGCGCCCTGTTAACCACATTGACGCATGACCGCGCCGCATTGATCAAAGCGGGTACCGCCCCTGATGATTTGGCCACCAAGATCATGACCACAAAAGATCCGGTAACGGGAAAAACCTTTTCGTCCGGGGAAATGGTCGATCAGGTGGCGATTTTCTTTTTGGCGGGGCATGAAACCTCGGCCAGCGCGTTGGCGTGGACATTGTATTTACTGGCGCTGGATCAAAAAACCCAAAGCCGGGTGGCAAAAGAGGTCGCAGAGGTCAAGGATTTGACCTTTGCCAGTCTCTCGAAACTGCGCTTCACCCGTGATGTATTTCGCGAAGCATTACGGCTTTATCCGCCGGTGCCGATGATGATCCGTGAAACCCTGCAACCAGAGGTTTTTCGCAAGCGCAAGATCAAGGTGGGCAGTCAAATCGTGCTTAGCCCGTGGCATATTCACCGCCATGAGCGGCTTTGGGACAGGCCGGATGTGTTCGACCCTGATCGCTGGAAAGCGCAGGAAACACGGGTCTGTGCGCGCAAGGCCTATATGCCGTTTTCCAGCGGTCAGCGGGTCTGTACTGGCGCCGGATTTGCCATGATCGAAGGGGTTTTGATGATAGCACTATTGCTGCGGGGCTTTAAGCTGGACGTTGGCGGCGAAACCCCTGTGCCTGTGGCGCATCTGACTGTGCGCTCAAAAGACGGTATTTATCTCAAGCTGACAAATCGCGGGTCTGATACCATTTAAGTACGAATAACCGGATAGCACCGGCAAGGCCCGCGTCAACCCTGCGGGCATCGTCTATTTTTGTTGCCAACGTATTGATCGGGATGTCTTCACGCTGGCAGATTTTGATGAAAGCCTGCCAAAACGGGTCTTCCAACGAAACACTGGTGCGATGCCCGTGCAAGGTCAGTGAGTGTTTTTTTGGCCGGCCAAGGTCTATTGTTTTTATCAAGGTTTCCATGGGCGTGTCTTAATCCGCAAACAATGGAAACCGGTCTTCTTCTAACACCCGCGCCTCACTAACTTTCAGGGCAAAACGTGCCGCAGGGCCATATGTGCCAGTGTCTTTTTCAAGTTCAGGGAAAATGTCAAACAGTTCGGCTTTGGCATTATTTTCAATCGCACCCAACCCGACAGTGCCGGGATGAAAGCTTTCCGACCAAGTGCCATTGGCTTGCACCAACTGATGACTATCAAACAGAATATGAATATAATCGACTTGGGTGGCGCGGCTATCGACTAAAATCGTTTTGTCATTGATCAAACCCTTTGCCGGCACCAAAACCTCGCTTTCGCCAAACATAAGCTGGGCTTGATGGGATTTCAGGAACATGCGGTGTTGTGGCGATACACTCAAATCCCGATCGGGATGATTGTGACCGAAAGCATGCGCCTTGATCCGAATAGGCCGCAGGTGGTGATGGGGTTGCAATATCGCCCCTGTCAGGTGCTTTCTGCCAATCCAGCGGATGGGCTGCGGGCCATTGTCCGCAGTAATAACAAGGTCGCCGACCGACAAGGTTTCTATCGGCGCAGGCCCGGTTGGTGTGGCAATCTGGGTTCTGGGGGTAAAACAGACGACGCTGGGGATAGAGCCATAAGGTACATTGGTGTTGCCTTCGTTGATCAACTTGATGTTGGTGATCTTATTGCCCGGGTTTATCTTGCCCGATAAAACAACCAGCCGGTTCGCATTATCATCAACATGATCACCTGCCGCTGTCAGGTAGCCGAATGTAACCGGGTTTCCGTTCACGCTAGCCGAGTAAATCTCGACGCCCGTGCCTATAAATCCCGGCCAGGCGGAAGAAGTGAATTCATCCCCTCCTATTCCAAACTGCGTGCCGGTGTCTTCTTCGCTGGATTGCAAAATCGGGTCATCATCAAGAATTTGAACGGTTTGTATGGCACCAGCGATCAAGCTGTCACTCTTTAATGGGTCGCCGTTGACCAGTATGGATGTAAACTGTTTTGTCACGCCATGCCCCGCACTATAAAAAAGTACCTGCGCCAGTTATTCTGGGCGACATGATCAAGCATCATGTCTTGGCGATCCATTAACCGCCCCTTTTGTTGCCGCACGTTGTTTTTCAATGTCCTGAATGGTTAGATAATGCCAGATTGCGTCGCGTTGCATCCAGCATATTTTTTCCGAGTTTGCCGTGGTTGTCTTTCCGTGGCTGTCCAAATCTTGCGAAATAACTTTGACACGAACATATGATTTTTCTGAAAAGGGCCGCGCACGCGGGGCAAGGAATTTTCTGGATTTTTCTAAAATATCCGGACGATTTTCAATGCACTTGGCCGGTGGCGTGTTTGCAGGCGTGAAAGTCTTCTCGCTGTGCAGATGGTTTTCCCCGGGTGTCGAATTGTATATTTGGTTAATATCCAGCTCTAATAGGGGTAGTTTTGACGCGGCTTTAGTGGTTTCCGTTGGGAAAACCTGGCTTGCGGGCGGGAGGGGTGAAAACTTTGAGCCTTCTCTTTGCAGCCTTTGCGCATAGGTATCTGTGCGCTGCGCCGGATAAGTGGTTTTCTCAGGACTGGAAGATTTGCAATCCCGCAACGCTGCAAGGCCCTCTGACATTGCCAGTGGGTCAAGCCCCTTGCC
>CAZMMG010000189.1:0-4886 GCA_964567355.1 uncultured Neptunicoccus sp. | reverse complement strand
CACATACTGATTAATCGCATCACAAATGACATTTTGTGTTTTCTTTTATTCTACATAAGTCTGGGCAAATCATGGCACCACAAAAAACCCTTTCACTGGCCGCTTGGGTCAGTTTAATTTCGCTGGCGCTGATTTGGGGCGCAAGCTTCTTATGCTTTGCCCTTGGATTGCGCGAGCTTAACGTCTACACGCTGGTCGCCCACCGGGTGTTTTGGGGTGGTCTGGCTCTGTGGGGTGTTGTTTTCGCCATGCGCATCCCGCTGCCCAAATCTCTGAAAACATGGGGTGCGCTGCTGATCATGGGGCTTTTGAACAACGCCATTCCGTTTTCCCTTATCGCATGGGGTCAAACCCATATCGAAAGCGGATTGGCCTCAATCTTGAACGGCAGCACCGCGATTTTCGGTATTCTAATTGCCGCCATGGTTTTTAGCGATGAGCGTTTGACCCCGCGCAAACTGATCGGGGTTGCCATCGCGTTCCTTGGCGTATGCATCACCATCGGTTTTGACGAGCTGCAAAATTTAGACATCCGGTCTTTGGCGCAACTGGCCCTGCTGGGTGCAAGTTTTGCTTATGGCTGCGCCGCAAGCTGGGGTCGGCGTACATTGCAAAGCCTGCACCCGATCATGGCAGCCACGGGCATGTTGACGGGCGCAAGTCTGATCATGGTACCCTTGGCCCTGTTCATCGACGGCACCCCAAGTTTCAACCTATCTTTCGTCACCTATGCATCGATATTTTTTCTAGCAATTCCGGCAGCTTCCATCGCGTACTTATTGTATTACCATGCGCTAAATCTGGCGGGCAGCGGCAACCTGAGCCTTGTCACCCTGCTGGTGCCACCCACCGCCGTTTTCTGGGGGGCTGTGGTTCTGGATGAAAGCCTGCCGGCCTCGGCTTACTTGGGTTTCATCGTGATCGCTCTTGGCATGATTATTCTGGATGGCCGCGCAATTCGGCGTTTGTTACGTTAAACAATTGAACTTCACACGTTTTTTTGCTTTAGGATAAGTCCAAAGAACAAATGAGGCCACAATGCTGTATAATAGTGCAAAAGACTGGCGCGATGCCAAAGCCAAAAAAGTCATGCTGTTTGGCATGTCGGGCCTTGGCAAAACCTATATTAGCGAAATTCTGCGCGACCACGGCGACTGGTTTCACTACAGCGTCGATTACCGTATCGGCACCCGTTATATGGGCGAGCATATTGCGGATAATTTCAAACTGGAAGCCATGCGCAACCCGTTTCTGGCCGATCTTTTGCGGGCCGATGCGATTTATATCGCGTCCAATCTGAAATTTTCCGACCTCTCGCCCTTGTCCACATACTTGGGCAAACCGGGCGATCCGGCCAAGGGCGGCATTGCCTTTGACGAATATCTGCGCCGCCAACGGCTGCACCGCGATGCGGAAGTGAATGCGATGAAGGACACCGTGCATTTTATCAATCGCGCCCGGGATTTGTACGAGTATAACAATTTCATCTGCGACACCTCTGGCTCGGTGGTTGAAGTGGTCGACGAGGCAGATCATAACGATCCGGTTATGGCCCTGATTTCGCAACATCTTTTGCCGGTCTGGATAGAAGGTAACGACGATCATATCGACGTGCTGGTGCAACGTTTTAACAAAGCCCCGAAACCGATGTACTATCCCGAAAGTTTTCTGATCAAATGCTGGAATAGCTATCTGGCGGAAAAATCCGTTGCCCCCGACCGGGTCGACCCTGACGATTTTATTCGCTTTGGCTATCAACAATTATTGGCCGACCGCCTGCCGCGTTACAAGGCGATTGCACAGAAATGGGGGGTCAGTGTCAAGGCCGATGATATCCACCGCGTAAAGACTACAGAAGATTTCGATAAAGTGATCATGCAAGCCCTTGAGGCACAGGGATAAAACCACTATTTGAAAGCCTCAGTCCGAAAGAAAACCGATGCCGATCAGAATACCCAGCAAACTGCCCGCCCATGACATCCTGAAATCCGAAGGTGTCATGGTGATGTCGCGCGGCGAAGCCGACAAACAGGACATCCGGCCACTGAAAATCGGCCTTTTGAACCTGATGCCTAAAAAAATTCAGACCGAAACCCAGTTTGCGCGTCTTATCGGGGCCAGCCCTTTGCAAATAGACCTGACATTGATCCGCATGACCGAACACAAGTCCAAAACCACGTCGCATGACCACATGGAAGCGTTTTATACCAGTTTTCAGGAAATCAAGCACCGCAAATTCGACGGGCTAATCATCACCGGTGCACCGATCGAGCATCTGCCGTTTGAGGATGTGACCTATTGGAAAGAATTGCGCGAAGTGATGAACTGGACGCAAACAAACGTGCATTCCACATTCGGCGTGTGCTGGGGCGGCATGGCGATGCTGTATCATTTCCACGGCGTCGACAAACACATGTTGCCCGCCAAATTATTCGGCTGTTTCCGCCATCAGGTACTAAACCACTGCTCGCCCTATTTGAACGGTTTTTCCGACGATCTGGTAATTCCGGTCAGCCGCTGGACGGAAAACAAACAATCGGAAATAGAAGCCGTCAAAGGTCTGGAGGTTTTGATCAGCAGCCCCGATTCTGGCCCCTGTCTGGTACAAGATCCCGCCCACCGTGCGCTTTATATCTTCAACCATTTTGAATATGATCGCGGCACATTAAAAGAAGAATACGACCGCGATGTCGCCAAGGATGTGCCGATCAATATCCCGTGCAATTATTACCCCGAAGACAACCCTGCAAACCCGCCGCTGAACCGCTGGCGCGGGCACGGGCATTTGCTTTACGGCAACTGGATCAACCAGGTTTACCAGACAACCGATTATGATTTGTCCAAAATAGGATCGTAAGAATGCTTTGGGCTTTTGTTGCAGTGCTTGGGTTCTTTGCGTTTTTCACCTTCAGGCGGGCAGAAAACTTCACCCAAAAAGCCCAAGCGGAAAACCCGCCGGTCGGGCAATTTATCGAAGTAAACGGCACACCTGTGCATTACGTCAAACAGGGCGCTGGCCCTGCCCTGATCCTGATCCACGGTGCCGGCGGCCATCTGAAAGACTTCACCTATGAGCATGTGAAACGCTTCGCTAAAAACTTCACCGTTATCGTCATTGACCGCCCCGGCCACGGCTACACCCCGGTTTTGGCCAATCCAGCGGCGACATTGGCCCAGCAAGCGAAACTGATCCATAAAGTCGCCGATAAGCTTGGCGTCAAAGATGCCTATATTCTGGGGTTTTCCTACGGCGGGGCGTTGGCGCTGCATATGGCGACGCACTACAAGGATTTTGTCAAAGGCCTGATACTGGTCTCGGCTGTTTCGATGCCGTGGCCCGGAAAAATCCATGCCAACTACCGATTGATGTCGCTACCCATCATCGGCCCCGCCGCGATGGCTTTTGCCACCGCCTATTTCGGCGACGCCTATTTTCGCGCGACCTATAAATCGGTATTCGAGCCGCATGAAACGCCCAAAGGTTATCTGGATCATGTGGGCGTCAATATGTCGGTGCGCTACCGCTCGTTCGTGGAAAACTCCCGGCAATTAAAAACCTTATACGGTCATGTTCTGGAACAAGCCAAATATTATGCCGACCTGCGCATCCCGACAGAACTAATCCACGGCACAGACGACCCGACCGTGCCTGACCTGATCCACGCTTGCGAATTTATCAAGCTGGTGCCGCATGCCAATCTTGTGCGCATCAAGGGCATGGGCCACGGCACCCATCAACTGGCGATCGCGCAAATTGAAGCGGCGGTTTATGCGGTCGCAAAGGGTGGCACCGAACGCAGCCCTAACAAATCCGCAACTATTCGAAGTGTATAACACCCCTGACGTCAAAAAGTGGTTAACGGGTTCTCAAAGATTGCTCTGCAATCTTTTGTCACCCCGACGGGTTTTCAAAGGGCGGGTAACAGCGTCAAATGCGAAAACCACCGAAAACTACCGGTAAGAATTAGGTACAAGGGAGACTATCCCCTTGTTCGGCACTAAAACCGCATAGGGTGGCGCCACCTTTCTTATAAAGGCAAACCCCGATAACATAACACCCCGTCAGCCAGACCGGCAGACGGGGTAAAAGCCGTTGCCATCGCGCTAGCAAGCCGCCATATTGGCTAAAAATCCGGAGGCATCATGGGAAATTCCACCTACCCCAAACCGTTCGACGGCGCAATTTCGACCTTCTTTGCAAAAGACGCGCCCGATAACATTCGCGAAACCATCAAATCGGCCGGCAAAAATGACATTCTAGACCACTCGTACCCCTATGACCGCCGTAAAGGTCGCAAAGACTATGAAAATCTTTTGGAATATCTGCAAATCGAACTGGTCAAAATGCAGTCATGGGCCAAACAGACAGGGGCGCGGATTGCGGTAGTGTTCGAGGGCCGCGATGCCGCCGGCAAAGGCGGTACCATCAAGCGGTTTCGCGAAAACATGAACCCGCGTGTCGCCCGCGTGGTGGCCCTGCCCAAACCCACCGAAAAAGAGCATTCCGAATGGTATTTCCAGCGCTACATCAAACATATGCCCAGTGCGGGTAAGATCGTGTTTTTTGATCGTTCATGGTATAATCGCGGCGTGGTGGAACAGGTGTTCGGATTTTGCACGGCAGCACAGCGCAGCCGTTTCTTTGCGCAGGTCAACGGTTTTGAAAAGATGCTGGTCGACGACGGGATCATCCTTGTGAAACTCTGGCTCAATGTCGGGCGCGCCGAACAATTGCGCCGTTTTCTGGACCGTGAAAGTGACCGTTTGAAACAGTGGAAACTGTCGGGTATTGATGTCAAAGGGCTATATAAATGGGATGCATATACCGCTGCAATCCATGAGACCATGGATAAAGTAAAAACTAAGCTTACGAACAAGTTTTCTAG
>CAZMMG010000188.1:0-4893 GCA_964567355.1 uncultured Neptunicoccus sp. | reverse complement strand
GTACATGCCAGCCGATAAACGCGATGTGCGGGCCGAGTTTTCAACGGCCCATATTCAAGGCGCACAGTTTTTCGACATTGATGCTATCAGCGATCAAGAAACCGACCTGCCGCATATGATCCCGCCCGTTGCACAGTTTGAAAGACAGGTTGCCGAACTGGGCATATCAAACAACAATCAGATTGTTGTATATGATACTCAAGGCCTGTTTTCAGCCGCGCGGGTTTGGTGGTTGTTGCGTTATTTTGGTCTTGCCAATATCGCAGTTTTGGATGGTGGCCTGCCGAAATGGCAAGCCGAAGGGCATCCAACTGTAAACACCGATAGCCAACCAAGGACAGAACAGCCTAATGCAACCGCACAGGCACATCTTGTGCGCAATGCCGAACAAGTTCTGAAAGCCAGTCAATGCGCAAATCTGCAAATCGTCGATGCCCGTGCGCCTGCGCGTTTCAGGGGCGAAGTTGCAGAACCACGCGCAGGATTGCGTTCAGGTCACATGCCGGGTGCCAAAAATGTGTTTTTCAAATCTTTGATCAATGCCGACGGCACCCTGAAACCAGATGCCGAACTGGCAGCGGTTTTCAAAGCGCAGGGCATTGATCTGGAACAACCGATCATTACGTCCTGCGGTTCCGGTGTAACCGCATCCGTCCTGTCACTGGCCTTGCAAAAAATCGGCCATAACAATCACGCGCTTTATGACGGCTCTTGGTCGGAATGGGGCGGGCTTCACAACTATCCCGTTGAACAGGGCTAAACGCGCAAAAGGAACAACCTATGCTGAACAATCTTAAACCACTTCCCGCCGATAAAATTCTGATGCTGTCCGGCCTGTTTCGGGCCGATGAACGCAGCACTAAAATTGACCTTGGTGTCGGTGTTTATAAAGATGCCAGCGGCCACACACCGATCATGCGGGCGGTCAAAAAGGCGGAAAAGCAACTGTGGGAAACCGAAGATACCAAAACCTACACCAGCCTGCCGGGGGATGCGGGTTTTCACAAAGTCATGGCTGATCTGGTGCTGGCCGACAGTGTTGATCACGCGCGCCTTTCTGCCTGCGCCACACCGGGCGGCACCGGGGCCATTCATAACGTGTGCGAAACCATTAAAATGGCAAATCCAAAGGCAACCATATGGGTCAGCAACCCCACATGGGGCAATCATTTGTCGATCATGAAACACCTCGGCATCAAGTTTGAAACCTATGACTATTTTGACGAAGCTACTTGCGCGATTGATTTTAACGGTATGATGGCCAGTCTGCAAAACGTCCAAGCCGGTGATGTTGTGTTGCTGCACGGCTGTTGTCATAACCCCACAGGGGCCAATTTGAACCAGACACAATGGAACGCGGTCGCAGACCTTATACAGGAAAAGGCCGCGATGCCGTTCATCGACATTGCCTATCAGGGCTTTGGCGACGGGCTGGACGCCGACGCTTACGGTGTCCGTCTGTTGGCGGGCAAATTCGATGAGATGATGATCGCGGCAAGCTGCTCCAAGAACTTCGGGGTTTACCGCGAACGCACGGGTATTGTGCTGGCAATTTCCGCCGATGCCGAGGCTGCCAAAATCACCCAAGGCACTTTGGCCCATATGAACCGCCAGAACTTCAGCTTTCCGCCAGACCACGGTGCGCGTCTGGTAACCATGGTTCTAAGCGACCCTGAATTGCGTGCCGACTGGCAGGCCGAGCTGGAAGAGGTGCGCTCTGGCATGCTGGTTCTACGCCAAATGCTGGCCGATGCGTTACGCGCCGAGACCGACTCTGATCGTTTCGGTTTCATCACCGAGCATCGCGGCATGTTTTCACGCCTTGGCCTAAGTAAGGATCAGGTGATGGTGCTGCGCGACACACACGCGATCTATATGGTCGATGACAGCCGCATCAATATCGCAGGCTTGAATGCAACCAACGTGCCAGTGATTGCCAAAGCGGTTGCATCTGTTATCCGCTAGGCCTTGCCATAACCGATTTTGACAGGTATGCGGGCGCAGCCCTTCGGGGTGCAAAGTGTCCGCTACCTTTTCAAAACGGAGTTAAAATGAAACGTGGTCTTATATTTGGCGTCATCGCCATGGCAGCAATTGTTGTTGCCTCTAACATTCTTGTTCAATTTCGCTATGGCAACTGGTTGACGTTCGGCGCGTTCACCTACCCGTTCGCCTTTCTGGTCACCGATCTGATGAACCGGCTTTATGGTGCAAAATCCGCGCGTAAAGTGGTGTTGGCGGGTTTTGTGGTTGGCATTGCCTGCTCTTTTATCGGCACCCAAATCATCGGCACATATGGCCCGCTGGTAACTTTGCGCATCGCTATTGGTTCAGGAACCGCCTATCTGGTGGCACAACTGGCCGACGTTCTGGTGTTTGACAAATTGCGCAAAGGCGCATGGTGGCGTGCGCCGCTGGTGTCAACGCTGGTCGGTTCCAGTCTGGATACAGCGCTGTTTTTCAGCATCGCGTTTTCTGCCCAACTAAGCTTTATCGACCCGGCAATAGACGTGTCATGGGCCAATGAAACCTTGCCGATAATGGGATTTGGGCCAGTGGCTTCGCTTTGGATCAGCCTTGCGGTGGCCGACTGGTTTATCAAAGTCGGCTTATCACTTATCGCCCTATTGCCCTTTAAACTACTGGTTTCCCGCTTTTCTGCAAAACTGGCCTAGGCCCGGACACGCCCCTTTCACAGAACTGTTTCAAAAAAACATTTGGTTTTTTTGCAAACTCGTTGCATGATTCGGATGTCGGCACTGCCGATCGTAAGAAACATTCAGAAAGGAGGTGCCAATGATTATTGGGAAAACAGAGCAGCTGGTGAAGGATACGAGCGAGGTTACGACCTAGGGGGCAGCCCCTCTACTTAAAACCTAGGCTCCAGGATTTACCAATCCTGCTTGGCCACCTCTAAATCTCGAGAAGAGTCCGCATTCCTTGGTGCGGGCTCTTTCATTTGTAGTCACCTAATTTTGATCGTATATTGACGGTAATCAACAGGATAACCACATGGCACGCCGCCCGACATTAAAAGACATCGCCCAAATGGCGCGGGTCAGCGAAATGACCGTATCACGGGTATTGCGCGGCAAGGGTGAAGCATCATCTTATACCTGCGACAGGGTGCGCGAAGCGGCCAAGACTTTGGGCTATGTGCCCAACCAAATCGCGGGGTCTTTGTCGTCGAACCATGTAAACCTGATCGGGGTCATTGTCCCATCGGTTAGCAGCTCGGTTTTTTCCGAAGTGTTGACAGGCATCATCACAGTTTTGAAGAAAACCCAGCTTCAGCCGGTATTCGGTGTTACCGGCTACAATTTGGATACCGAGGAAACCGTGGTCAGGCAGATGCTGTCTTGGCAACCCAGCGGGTTGATTATCGCAGGGTTGGAACACTCGGATGCCGCCCATAAAATGATGGAAAACTCCGGCATTCCTATTGTCGAAATTATGGATGTAGACGGCGATCCCATCGATATGAATGTCGGGATTTCACATCAACAGGCCGGCTATGATATGGGCCGGCTGATCGTGGATAAAGGTTACAGGAACATCGGCTTTGCCGGCACCAAAGTGGATACGGATTTCAGGGCGGGAAAACGGTTTTGCGGCTTTCAAAAAGCCCTTACGGAGGCAGGGCTGAATGTTGTCGATCAAGAGCTTTATACAGGCAACTCCAGCTTGCGTATCGGTAAGGAGGTGACCCAAAAATTGCTGACACGCAACAAGACCTTGGATTGCATATATTATTCAAATGATTTGCTGGCAGCAGGCGGGCTTATGCATTGTATCGCCCATGATATTGCCGTCCCCGAACAGCTTGGGATTGCAGGGTTCAATGGTTTGGATCTGCGCGAAGGCCTGCCCAAACTGACCGCAACAACCTATGCTTACCGTAAAGAAACCGGTATCAAAGCCGCGCAAATGATTATGGCGGCAAAAATCGGCAAAAACAACCGCGGCCATGAAAAAGTGGTTTTCGCGCCCAAGATCGAGCAGGGTGATACGCTTTAAAATGATTGAAATCAGCGATACAATCACCCTCGAAGACTGGGAAATTAGCGAAAGTTTCCACCGCTCATCCGGCCCCGGCGGGCAGAATGTGAACAAGGTGTCAACGGCGGTTGAATTGCGCTTTGAAGCGGCGCGTTCGCCCAATTTGCCACCCTTTGTCAAAAACCGTCTGCGCACGCTTGCGGGACGCAAATGGACAAAAGACGGCGCGTTGATCATCACCGCCGAAAAACACCGCTCGCAAGCGATGAACCGCGAATTGGCCGTCAGTAAATTGGTTGACCTAATCCGAAAGGCCACCGAGCGACCCAAATACAGGGTCAAAACCCGCCCCACAATGGCCTCGAAACGGCGCCGTTTGGAGGGAAAGAAACAACGCGGACAGGTTAAATCCCTGCGCGGTAAGGTGACGGATGATTAGGTTTTGTTTCAAATTTTCTAAAAGTTAACGGCTTATTCACCTTCTTTTTTCACTGTGGTGCTAAATAAGGGTGCCACGTCGATGTTGCGGTTATTTACTTTTAAGGGGATCGATTATTGTCTGACCCTTATCTTGTGCGTAACGTCTATTTCCGCCCCCCTTATGGCAGCGAGTTTTAAACTGCCGAAACCTTCTTATGTAACCGGCGGCACCGCCAAGTTTCCCTATTCCTTACAACCGGACGACAGGAACAATGTGTATTTTGAAACCTTCATCAAAGCATCTATGCCCCTGTGGAAAGCTAAAAAATCAAAACTTTCCGTATTTGTGAAGGGATTTTATAGCAAGGATAGCCAGCTTCTAACTTTCAACAATCGCAGCAAAGCCTCGGTTGGGATTTCCTATAACAAAAAGCTGCACAAAAATTTCAATGTTACAGCTACATTTCAATATGG
>CAZMMG010000187.1:0-4917 GCA_964567355.1 uncultured Neptunicoccus sp. | reverse complement strand
ATTCTGCCGACTGGCTAAAGGAATTTCGCCGCCATGTTCTGACCATCCCAGAGGTGGTTGATTTTCACCGCATCGGGGGGGACTATGATTATCAGCTTAAGGTCGTGACCGAAAACATGACCAGCTATGACCGGGTTTACCAGCGGCTGATCGAAGGCGTCGAGCTGGACAGCGTGACCTCGTATTTCGCGATGGAAAGCATAGCGGAAGGCCGCCCTTTACCGCTTTAACCAATAAAAAAGGCCGCCTATCAGGACAGCCTTTAAGAATTTCAATGTGGCGGCGAAGATTAGTTCTTCGCGTAATATTCCACCACCAGATTTGGCTCCATCATCACCGGATAAGGCACGTCTGACAGGCCAGGTGTGCGCACGAATGTTGCAACCTTTTTGTTCTGGTCAACATTGATGTAGTCAGGCAGGTCGCGTTCTTGTGAAACTGCGGCTTCAAGCACCAAGTTCATTTGCTTGGACTTTTCGCGCACTTCGATCACATCGCCCTCTTTCACACGGTAAGACGGGATATTCACCTTCTTGCCGTTCACTGTGACGTGGCCGTGGTTTACAAACTGACGGGCGGAAAATACGGTTGGGACGAATTTGGAACGGTACACAACCGCATCCAGACGACGTTCCAGCAGACCGATCAGGTTTTCACCAGTGTCGCCGTTCACACGAACAGCTTCAGTATAGATGCGACGGAATTGTTTTTCAGTCAAATCGCCGTAGTAGCCTTTAAGCTTTTGCTTGGCACGCAGCTGAATGCCGAAATCGGACAATTTGGCTTTGCGACGTTGACCATGGACACCAGGGCCATATTCACGACGATTAACCGGGGATTTGGGGCGACCCCAAATGTTTTCGCCCATGCGGCGATCAATTTTGTATTTGGCAGCTGTACGTTTCGTCACGGCTGGATCCTTTCAAAGTTATGAAAGATGCTTTCCTTTCCCTCAGCTTAACTGCTTCGGGCGACAGGTATCCCATTGCTGGGGCCACAAACACCAATATGGTCGCAGCAATTGCAGCGATAGCGGCGGTATAGGGATTATCAGCGCAGAGTCAACAGATCATACGCCTAAAAATTCAGCCCAAATTCAAGCCGGCGACAAACGGGCTTGCACGGGATTTTCAAGCATCAAACTCTACCAACAGATCTTTGGCGTCCACCTGCGCCCCCGCAGGCGCGTGAATGGCTTTGACCACACCGTCATGTTCCGCCGCAATGCCAGTTTCCATTTTCATTGCTTCAATAGTGCATAGCAAATCACCCTGCTTCACTTCTTGACCGATGGTCACCACAACACTGGATATAACGCCGGGCATCGGCGCACCAATGTGGGCGGCATTTCCGGCTTCCGCCTGTTTGCGTTTTTCAGTTGTGGCCGTGACTTTACGGTTCGCCACCCGCACCGTGCGCGGCTGGCCGTTCAGTTCGAAAAACACTTTCACTTCACCGGCGTCATCGGTATTGCCCACCGCCTGCATGCGAATTTCCAAGGTTTTACCGGGATCGATTTCCGCGCTGATCTCTTCACCTGATTGCATGCCATAAAAGAACGTCTTGGTCGGCAAGCTGCGCACAGGCCCGTAAATCCGGTGGCGACCCATATAGTCCAAAAACACTTTGGGATACATCAAATAGCCGTTCAGGTCTTCGTCATCAACGCTTAAACCGTCCAGTTGTTTTGACAGTTCGGCATGCACTGCATCCAGATCACACGGGGCCATATGCGCCCCCGGGCGCGATGTGTCGGGGGCCTCGCCTTTCAGCACTTTTGCCACAAATGCTTTTGGGAACCCGCCCGGAGGCTGACCCAGATTACCCTTCATCATATCGATAACACTGTCGGGAAAAGCCACCTCGACAGCGGGATTCTCAACATCTTCACGGCTTAAATCCTGCGTCACCATCATTAGGGCCATATCGCCCACGACCTTGGAGCTTGGCGTTACTTTGACAATATCACCGAACATCCGGTTCACATCCGCATAGGTTCTTGCCACCTGAGGCCAGCGCTCTTCCAGTCCCAGACTGCGCGCTTGCGCTTTCAGGTTGGTGTATTGCCCACCCGGCATTTCGTGCAGATAAACTTCCGATGCAGGCGCTGTCAGGCCGCTTTCAAACGCCGCATATTGGCCGCGCACCGCTTCCCAGTAATCGGATATTTCGCGCACCGCTTCAATATTCAGCCCGGTTGCACGATCGGTGTTGCGCAAGGCTTCCACAATCGATCCCAAACAGGGTTGCGAGGTTCCGCCCGAAAATGCATCCATCGCTGCATCCACCGCATCCACACCCGCATCCGCTGCCGCCAATACGGTTGCCGCCGCAATACCGGATGTATCGTGGGTGTGAAAATGGATCGGCAAGCCGACCTCTTCCTTCAACGCTTTGATCAGCACCCGCGCCGAGGCAGGCTTCAGCAGGCCCGCCATATCCTTCAAGCCCAGAATATGTGCACCGGCCGTTTTCAAGTCTTTACCCATGGCGACATAATAATTCAGATCATACTTGGCGCGATTTGGATCAAGAATATCACCCGTATAGCAAATGGTGCCTTCGCAAACCTTGCCGTTTTCCACCACCGCGTCCATCGCGATGCGCATATTTTCAACCCAGTTAAGGCTGTCGAACACACGAAACACATCCACACCCGAGGCCGCCGCTTGGCGCACAAACTCTTGCACAACATTATCGGGGTAGTTGGTGTATCCCACGCCATTGCTAGCGCGCAACAGCATCTGCGTCATCAGATTTGGCATGGCTTTGCGTAAATCGCGCAACCGCTGCCAGGGGCATTCCTGCAAGAAACGGTAAGCCACATCGAACGTCGCCCCACCCCAGCATTCCATACTAAAGAGTTGCGGCAAGTTATGCGCATAAGCGTCCGCCACTTTGATCATGTCATGGCTGCGCATCCTTGTTGCCAGAAGCGACTGATGCCCGTCGCGCATCGTGGTATCGGTAATCAATACCTGCTTTTGCGCCGCCATCCAGTCCGCCACCGCCTGTGGGCCTTTATCTTGCAACAGATTGCGGGTGCCATACGCAGGTTCTTTCACAAGGTTAACAGGCGGTTTAGGTTCTTTGGCAAGTGGATCAGGTGACGCGCGCCCTTCCACATCGGGATGCCCGTTGACGGTTATATCGGCAATATAGGTCAGAATTTTGGTTGCGCGGTCGCGACGCGGTTTAAATTTGAACAGGTCTTTCGCATTGTCGATAAACTTCGTCGAATAACTATTGTCCAGAAACGTCGGGTGTTTCAACAGGTTGATCACAAAAGCGATATTGGTGCTGACCCCGCGAATGCGAAACTCACGCAAGGCGCGATCCATCCGCGCAATAGCCGAAGCCGGTGTCGGGCCTGAACAGGTAATTTTAACCAAAAGACTGTCATAATAGCGCGTGATCACCGCCCCTGAATAGGCAGTACCCCCGTCCAGACGCACGCCCATACCAGTGGCCGAACGGTACGCGGTGATACGACCATAATCGGGGATGAAGCTGTTCTGCGGGTCTTCCGTGGTAATACGGGTTTGCAGCGCATGGCCGTTCAGGCGGATGTCATCCTGCGATGCTTTGCCTGTGGCCTGATACAGCGTTTTTCCCTCGGCAATCAGAATTTGTGCTCGCACAATATCAATGCCGGTAACTTCTTCTGTGACGGTATGTTCGACCTGCACGCGCGGGTTCACTTCGATAAAGAAGAACTCATCGGTGTCCATATCCATCAAAAACTCGACGGTACCAGCACATTCATAGCCCACATGGGCACAGATTTTGCGCCCCAGCGCACAAATCTCGACGCGTTGTTCTTCACTTAAATAGGGTGCAGGTGCGCGTTCCACCACTTTCTGGTTGCGCCGTTGCACCGAACAATCGCGTTCAAAAAGGTGATAGATTTCGCCGTGACTGTCACCCAGAATTTGCACTTCAACGTGACGCGCACGTTGCACCAATCGTTCCAGATAACCTGCGCCATTACCAAAAGCCGCAACCGCTTCGCGCCGCCCTTCCAGCACCATTTCTTCCAGCTCGTCAGGCCCCATAATGGGCCGCATGCCACGCCCGCCACCGCCCCAACTGGCTTTGAGCATCAACGGATAGCCCACCGCATCGGCCATGCGGCGCACTTCATCCATATCGTCAGGCAGCACTTCGGTCGCGGGCACCACGGGCACGCCCGCATCCATCGCCACGTGCCGCGCCGAGGCCTTATCACCGAGCTTGCGCATAGTGGCGGCTTTCGGGCCAATGAATTTGATCTCGGCGGCTTCGCAGGCATCGACAAATTCAGGGTTTTCCGACAGCAACCCATAGCCCGGATGGATGGCATCAGCCCCCGCCATTTTTGCCACACGAATAATCTCTTCAATACTTAAATAAGCCGCAACCGGCCCCATGCCTTCGCCAATGCGGTAAGCCTCGTCCGCTTTGAAACGATGCAGCCCCAATTTATCTTCTTCAGCGTAAACCGCGACGGTTTTTTTGCCCATCTCATTGGCCGCCCGCATGATGCGAATGGCTATTTCACCCCGGTTGGCAATCAGGATTTTTGAAAACTCGGTCATGAAAGGCCCCCCAAAAGGCAAAGAATCGGCGTTATACGACCCTATTATAGGGCAGCGCGATAGATGCGGTTAAAGAATGCGACACCTATTACGTCAACTCCGAAATAGTACCTAAGGACAGGACACATTAACCTTGCGCCTTTGGGGCGGCTTTCCCAAGATATCAGCACTTTGGATCCCGGCATCAATACGCCGTCAATATCGCGGCTGTTTGCAAGGATGGCAAGCGCTGGAATGACGTAAACCAGAGGTGTGAAATTACCCCCCGGACTCTGGGGCACAAACACTAAACCAGTAAACTAGGGTTCGTACTCAATAAGAGGATTCCATATTTGTTTAA
>CAZMMG010000186.1:0-4926 GCA_964567355.1 uncultured Neptunicoccus sp. | reverse complement strand
GACTGCAATCTGGTGGATCTAATTGAATCTAATTGAGTCTGGACCCTAGTTTAGTTACAAATCAGGCTCAGCCACACCCATTCTGATAAACCGCCGCCGCAGGCCGAACCTGCCCGACCAGCAGATCATTGCAATTGCGCTGCTCGTAGAACAAGTGTTTTTTAACCAACGGATGTGCCGCGTCAGCCACGCCCAAGCGCACCAGCATTGCTGCCATCGCACATTCCGACGCCCGCGTAGCCCCGTCCTCGATCTTCAATGCAACACCTATGCCCTGTTCGGGAATAATCGCCGCGAACACGCCTTCAGCCCCGGTTTTAACAGCCACTTTGCCGTCCATCGCGCGCATCAGATCAGTGCAGGCACGGGTTTCACCTGCAACCAGTTCAGGATGTTTTCGCATCGCTGCAACCAAAGAAATTGCCGATTCCTCGCGCACTCGGCCCAAACCGCTTGGCTCGGCCATACGCGCCAGAGAACGGGCAAAACCCTGCAACGTCAAAGCAAAATTCGGGGCGGAACAGCCGTCGATCGCATAGCCCTGTGTCGCCTCACCTGCCATTTCTTCAATTGCCGCTTTGACCGCTTTTTGCACCGGATGGTTAATCTCGACATATTCAGAACCGCCGCCCAAATGCTTGTTCAATGTCAAAAAACCCGCATGCTTGCCCGAACAATTATTATGGGTCTGGTCAAAACAGTGATCGCCGCAAATCAATTCTTTCATGGCTTCTTCATCTTTCGGCATATGGCCACCACAGCGCAAATCCGTCTCGCTCAGATCAAGCTGGTTTAACCACGCACTAACCCGGTCGGTATGGATATGTGCCCCATTGTGTGAAGCACAGGACAAGGCAAGTTGTTCCGATGTCAGACCAAACCGTCTGGCCGCCCCGCTTTCGATCAGCGGCAGGGCTTGCAGCATTTTACAAGACGAGCGCGGCAAAACCACCGCCGCAGGATCGCCCCAAGAGGCCAGCAATTCGCCCGAAGCATTACAAACCGCAACATGTCCACGATGAACACATTCCAGAAAGTCTCCACGCCACACTTCTGCCACAATTTCCGATTGTTTCATTGGGTTTTCCATTTTCATCGTCAAAAATCCGCCTATTTTGTAGGGTTCATACCCTTCCCACTGGCTTTATCTTTGGTTCTTATTCTAGTATACTGCCACAACTTCAACACAATTCCGTCCTATTTTAAGGGATGAGGCACAAAACAACAGCTTGGAGGCTGTAAGGCAGAATGAACAGAGTAATAGCATTGACATGCGGCATAACCGCAGCGGTGTCCATAAGTCCCACGACCCTATTCGCACAAACTTCGACCAATGTAGTTGATTCGAAGTCGGACTGGTCGGTTTTCGTCGAAAGTTCGCCGCGCCGGTGCTGGATCGTCTCGAAACCCACCAAATCGGTGAATACACGCGGTGGTAAACCCGTTGTGGTAAAGCGCAGTGATATTCGCTTTTTTGTCACATACCTGCCCAAAAGCGGGGTTCAAGGCGAAGTTTCCTATACTGGTGGCTACCCGTTCAAACCGGACACACCGGTAAAGTTGTCCGTAGGGTCGGCCAGTTATAACATGTATCCCGACGGTGAATACGCATGGCCTGAATCGGCAGCGGTCGACACTAAAATCAGAACATCCATGCAACGCGGTGCCTCTGCCGTTGTCGACGCCCAAAGCGCACGGGGCACTAAAACAAGCGATACGTTTTCCCTTGTCGGCTTTACCGCCGCACTGGCCGAAGCGGAAAAACGCTGCAAGTAGCCCTGTCGCTTTACAGATTTATGCTATAATAGCCCCGAAACCCTGTTTTGGGGCTTTTTGATAGAAGGCCACCGCCATGAGCGCACCTATAACGCCTGACGTGACAACCGTTCCGCGCAAGTTAGACAATTCAACAAAGCCCGATTTGATCGGGATGCCCCGCGATGCCTTGAAAGCCGCGTTTGCCGCGATCGGCACCCCTGAAAAACAACTGAACATGCGGGTCAATCAGATATGGGGCTGGATGTACCAAAAAGGGGTCACCGCTTTCGATGACATGACCAACCTCTCCAAGGATTTTCGCGTCAACCTTGCAGAAAACTTCCAAATTACCCGCCCCAAAATCGTCACCCGACAAATCTCGGATGACGGCACCCGTAAATATCTGCTGCGTGTTGCTGGTGGCCATGAAGTGGAAGCGGTTTATATCCCCGAAACCAATCGCGGCACGCTTTGCATATCTTCCCAAATCGGTTGCACACTGACCTGCCCGTTTTGCCACACCGGCACGCAAAAACTGGTGCGCAACCTGACCGCCGGCGAAATCGTTTCCCAAATTCTGATCGCCCGCGACGATCTGCAGGAATGGGGCAAACCACCGGGCGACAAACGTATGATTTCTAACATCGTCCTGATGGGCATGGGCGAGCCACTTTACAACCTCGACAATGTGCGTGACGCCATGCTGATTGCGATGGATAATGAAGGCATTTCACTTTCGCGTCGCCGCATAACCTTGTCGACCAGCGGCGTGGTGCCTGAAATTATTCGCGCAGGGGCTGACATTGGCTGTATGCTGGCGATCAGCTTTCACGCCACCACGGACGATGTGCGCGACAAACTTGTGCCGATCAACCGCAAACACAAGATTGCCGAGCTGTTGCAGGCCTGCCGCGATTATCCACGCCTGTCTAACGCCGAACGTATCACCTTTGAATATGTCATGCTCAAGGACGTAAACGATAGCGATGCCGATGCGCGCCGTCTGATCAGCCTGATCGCGGGCATCCCCGCCAAGATCAATCTGATCCCGTTCAACCCGTGGCCTGGTTCACCTTACGTACGTTCCGATTGGGAACGGATCGAGGCATTTGCCGACATTGTGAACAATGCAGGCTATGCAAGCCCTATACGAACCCCGCGCGGCGAGGATATAATGGCGGCATGCGGCCAGCTTAAATCGGCGACCGAAAGACAGCGCAAATCGGCAAAGCAAATTGTGCGGGAGGCAGGAATAGAAACATGAAAAGACGACAATTCATTGCTTTTGCAGCCAGTGCCCCGCTGTTTTCCGCCTGCACGACCAAACCAAAGTTCATCGCCTATAACGGCCCGCGCGTCACCCAGATCATCGTCAAAAAATCCAGCCGCAACATGTGGTTGATGCATGGCGACAAAGTGCTGAAAAAAGTCAAAATAGAACTTGGCTTCCAGCCCGTTGGCCATAAACAGTATGAGGGCGACGGGCGCACCCCCGAAGGCCGCTATTATATCAACCGACGCAACCCCGACAGTGCCTACTATCTCAGCTTGGGGCTGTCATATCCCAACGCCCGCGACCGCGCCCAAGCTCGGGCCATGGGCAAAAGCCCGGGCGGTGACATCTTTATCCACGGCGGGCTGAGATCGCGCTGGATTGGCCCCAAACCCGATTGGACGGCGGGCTGCATTTCCATATCAGACAAAGAAATGCGCGAAGCCTACTCCATGGTGGCTATTGGCACACCGATTGACGTACTTCCCTGACCCTAACTGCCGGTCAACTGTGTCCACCAAATCTTTCCGTTTCTTTCCTGAAACCAGGCTAAGCCCATAAATTTCGCTTTGGGATCAAGAATTGAAACCCGGCCAGCCGGGTCTTTCATCCAAACCTGCAAAGTTTGCGTATCATTCTCGTAAGTCTCGGAAATATTCTCGCTCAGCATGATGCCGGGGTAGCCGGTGCGGGCAACGCGGTCCAATGGCGAAGATCCGTCCGAACCAAAATGCCAAGGACGTTGTTGTTTGGCCATATCGATGGAATGGGTTTTTGCCGCCGCATTCAATTGCGCCGACAATTCCAACGGCGACAATCCGCTTGCCGCGCGTATAGCGTTCACCGTGTCAAGCTGGCGATACTGTATTTTATTGGTATCCCCTTTGGAAATTCTGAAAATTGTAGGGTGAAATACCCCTTTTGTTGGGGGCGGAGTGGGATTTCCACATGCCGTAAGCGTAAAAACAGTTATAAAAGCAACCACAAGTGTTCGTATCATATTCCAGCCCTTTACCCCATTATTCCCTAATCTAAACCCTATTTAGGGTGTAAACTGTCCCTTGAAAACCCCACATAGGCCAGTTGACAATTCTTTGAATTGCAACCGTGATACAAAGGTACTATTTATACGGTGAATCTATGAAAATCGGGATAACGCGATGCAGACTAAATTTACACGACGCAGTTTCACAACACTTGCAATAGCTGCTCCTGCGGTAATCGGCTCTAAAGCCTGGGCACAAACAGATAACGCCCTGCTTCGGGATATAAAAGCGGAAGATATTGCTGACCCGGTCGCGGGTACAGTGAAACGAAACGAATCGAATTTCCAATCCAAAACCTGGCAACCCTATTTCTCAAACCGTAGAAACGGTGTGATTCTGGTTGATACAAACAGCCGCGCCTTGCATTTCTGGTCGGAAGACGGGGCAACTTATAAATTATATCCCACAAGTGTCCCCGAAACCGAAAAACTGACCCGGCGCGGGCGCACAAGTATCATCCGCAAAGTTGTTGGACCCAGCTGGAGCCCGACCGCCAGCATGTTGAAAAGAAACCCGGATTGGCCGAAATATATTCCGCCCGGCCCTGAAAATCCCTTGGGAACCCATGCCTTATACCTGTCGTGGCAGTATTACCGCATCCACGGAACCCAAGACACACGCAAAATCGGACGCCGTTCTTCAAATGGATGCATCGGTTTATACCTGTCACTTATACAAATCTCCGAGACCACGAGACGCAGGCGAATCTAGTATGCCGTATAATGCTTGAAAAAAAAAACAAACGATACGAAATTGAAAACTAAAAATCCAACAAAACAAGACCAATACAACAAAGAGAAGATACAAACCAACAAAATACAAACGAAAACAACAAAATATCAAAACATA
>CAZMMG010000185.1:0-4927 GCA_964567355.1 uncultured Neptunicoccus sp. | reverse complement strand
ATTATGAGCGGTTCATTTGGTTAAATGTTTGCAAATATATGTCATATATACTGACTTATATTGCTGGTTTTATTTCTTCGGCGCGGAGAATAGTGTGTCAAAAACATCAAAGGATCGAATCATGCCTCTCTTGCACATCTTTATTCTTGCAATGATTCAAGGATTTACAGAGTTTTTACCGATTTCTTCATCAGGGCATCTGATCCTGCTGCCACAACTAACCGGCCTTAAAGATCAGGGCCAAGTGATGGATGTAGCGGTTCATATCGGCACTTTGGGGGCTGTTGTTTTATATTTCTGGAGTGACGTTCGCAAAGCCGCAATAGGTTGCGTCGATATTCTACGCGGTCGTTTTACAACCGAAGGCGCCAAGCTTGCCTTGCTTTTGGCAATTGCGACAATTCCCGTTGTGATTGCCGGCCTTGCCCTGAAGCTAACCGGACTGGATGACGCTTTGCGGTCGATTAAAGTTATCGCATGGACCATGCTTATATTCGGGATTGTGCTTTATTATGCAGATCAAAAAGGGCCGCAGACCAAACTGGCATCCGACTGGAGTTACCTCGACGCTATCAAGCTGGGCCTGTGGCAGGTAATTGCTTTGCTTCCAGGCACATCGCGTTCCGGCATCACCATAACCGGGGCACGGCAAATGGGTTATACACGCGAGGATGGCGCGCGGATTTCTATGCTCATGTCTATCCCCACCATTTTTGCCGCAGGGGTTTTATTGGGGGCAGAGGTGATTTCGACCGCCGATGTGCAGGCTGCAAAAGACGGGGCCATTGCCGCAGGCCTATCTTTTATCACAGCCTTGCTTGCGCTTTCCCTAATGATGCGATTGCTGAAAAGCGTTAGCTTTACACCCTATGTGATCTACCGCATCTTTCTGGGGCTGGGCCTTTTGTGGATTGCCTACGCCTAAGCGGACAGGTTTTTACCCGACGCGGTCAACTCGGCATACTGGCCATAAGGCCGGTAGCTATATAAATAGCTTTCCAGCACCGCGTCCATTGCGACAGGCGTGATGCCCAGCTTTATAAACCCTTTGGCGTTTGGTGCCACCACGTTATCGCTGTGCAACTGTTTAACCTGATCAGCGGTGAGAATAAAGTTTTTGAACAGGCCCATTGTCATGCCGAAGATCAAATCCAGCATTTTACCTTGAAGCGAGGCAATAAAGAACGGGATATTGACTTTGAGGCGCTTGCGCCGGATGCAAAGCAGCATACGGTCGATCAAAGCCGCAAAAGTTTCCGTATCAGGCCCGCCCAATTCGTAAATACCCGCCGGTGCCTGCCCTAAAACCCCAAGAACGGCGGCTTTGGCCACGTCATCCACATAAACCGGCTGAAACCTGCTATTGGCTCCCACAAGCGGTATGATCGGTGTAATCGTTGCCATCGCGCCAAAGCGGTTAAAGAAATTATCTTCAGGGCCGAAAATAACCGAAGGGCGCAAGATAACAGCATCTGGAAAAGCCTCTTTCACCAAACCCTCGCCTGCTGCTTTGCTGCGCGCGTAAACGCTTGTCGCATCCGCATCCGCCCCAATGGCAGAAATATGAACCAGTTGGCGTGCCCCCGCAGTTTTTGCGAAATGTGCAACCCGCCCGGCAGCTTCCGCCTGAACCGCTTCGAAATTATTGCGGCCTTTTTTGTCAAAAGTCCCGACACAATTTACAACCGCATCAGCCCCCGCACAAGCAGCCTTTACGGATGCATCATCGCGGATATTTGCCAAAACAGGCTCGACCTGACCGACAGCCCCGTAAGTTCGCACAAAAATCGCCTCATTGGGGCGACGCACCGCAACCCGCACACGCCAACCCTGTTTGGCCATGCGCCGTGCAATGTAGCGGCCAACAAAGCCGGAGCCGCCGAAAATAGTGACAAGTTTGGGTACATTTGACATGTTAATTCCTAAGGGAGACTATTGAACTATTCATGCAATACGCTTTCCTGCAGCGGGTAACAAGTTTGTTTTATATCTGCGACTTTCCGTTGACAGTCCCCAAAACCGGATGTAATTGCCCCTAACCATATCCAGTGCCCAGATGGCGGAATGGTAGACGCGCTAGCTTCAGGTGCTAGTGTCCTTATGGACGTGGAGGTTCGAGTCCTCTTCTGGGCACCATTTCTCTTTCTCATAGCTGCTCATAATTACTCAAAAGCATTGATTTTTCATTATTTTTATGACCTTATGGTGAACATAGTTGATCACCACATACCCCTCTTTCGCATCTAAAATGGGGTATCAAAGTAGGGTATCGCGCAAATGAACTGGGGATCATACCCCACTTGCCTCTATCAAATTTTAAAATAAGCAAGTCAAAACCGAAGGGTAAGCCATACAAGCTGTATGATTCCTTGGGCCTTTTTCTGGCCGTGACCCCAACAGTTCAAAACTTTGGCGGCAGAAATACAAATACATGGGCCAACTTATGCCATTTACACTTGGGGCCAGACCACCATATGGTGGATTTATCATCAAATCACTCATATAATGTAATACTAAAATATATACCATGCGACCCAAATCACAAAGGAGGCTCCGTTGCCCGTACCAGCTAATGAAAAACGCCGCATTGTTTCATCACGGCATCTAGCCGAGGGTGATGGCTGGGAATTCTCTGAAGTCGAGTTCGGGATGATCATCGCATATAACGCATTTAACCGCTGGATGACCAGATGCATGGCGGCAGCTGGAAATACAGATATGACCGGGCTTGAAATTCTAGTGCTGCATCACATCAATCATCGTGGGCGTGACAAACGGTTAAATGATATTTCATTTCTGTTGAATATCGAAGACAACCACACGGTCAATTATGCTTTGCGTAAATTGTTGAAGATGAATCTGATCGTGCCGAACAAACGGGGCAAGGAAGTATTTTACAAACCTTCGGCGGAAGGCGAAGCATTATGCGAAAATTATCGTATGGTACGCAAACGGTGTTTATTGGATGGAATGGATAAAATGGGCCTATCGGGTGAAGATATGCGCAAGCTTGGGGCGGATCTGCGGGCCATGTCTGGACAATATGATCAAGCTAGCCGTGCGGCTTCGTCTTTATAGGCCTACCGGCACGTCGCAAGTTGTGCCGGCAGGTATCAGGCTAATTGTTCATAGCATTTGGCAGAAATGTCACGATCTGCGGGAAGACCGTTATCAATGCAACACCAAGCAATAGCAACAAGAAGAACGGGAATGCGGCTTTTGCAACCCGCAGAATATTGATCCCTGTCAGCCCTTGTATCACGAACAGGTTGAACCCGACCGGCGGCGTGATTTGGCTCATTTCAACCACGATCACCAGATAGATACCGAACCACAAGGGATCGATACCGACAGAGGCAACCATTGGCATGATAATCGATGTGGTTAGAACCACCACCGAAATGCCGTCAAGAAAACAGCCCAGCACGATAAAAAACAGGGTTAAGGCGGCCAGTAGTGCATAAGGTGATAGATCCATGCCGCCAATCCATGTGGCCAGATTGCGCGGTAAGCCAGTAAAACCCATAGAAATAGACAGAAACGCCGCCCCCACCAGAATAAAAGCAATCATGCACGATGTGCGCGTAGCTGACATCACGGCTTCCCAAAACAGCTCTTTGCTGAAGGAACCGGACGCCCATGCCAGAATACAGGCCAGTACAACACCCAATGCGGCTGCGTCTGTAGGGGATGCAAGCCCGCCATAGATCGAGCCGATAACACCACCGATAAGCAATCCAACCGGAATCAGGTTGCGCGATGCCTTGACCTTTTCCATAAACGAAAATTCAACATCCAATTTTGGGATCAGTTCAGGATTGATAAACGCCCGTAAGCCAACATAAGCTGCAAACAGCGAAATCAACATCGCACCGGGCAAAACACCCGCCATAAACAGTCGCGCAATCGATTGCTCGGTTGCCACCCCGTAAACGATCAGAATGATCGATGGCGGGATCAACAGACCCAGCGTAGCAGAACCCGCCAACGTACCAAGGATCAGGCTTTCGGGATAGCCGCGTTTGGTCAGTTCAGGTACCGACATCCGCCCAATAGTGGCCGCCGTGGCGGCAGATGATCCTGATACAGCAGCAAAGATGGCACAGCCCAGAACATTCACATGTAACAAACGGCCAGGGGCACGCCCCAACCAAGGTGCCAAACCTGAAAACATATCTTGACTGAGCCGCGAGCGGAGCAGAATTTCCCCCATCAGAATAAACAGTGGCAAAGCGGTCAAAGCCCATGAATGACTATGCCCCCAAAATGTAGTGGCCAGAACCAGGCCGGCCGGCGCATTGGAAAAGGCGATGATGGCCACAAGACCGACAAGGGCCAAAGCAACGGCAACCCACACGCCTATGGCCAAAAGGCCAATAAGCAAAAGAAGAAGCGTTAAAGCTATAAATGGATCAGACATATCAAATCTCATCCGGTGTAGATAAAACAGGTTGTTTGGTGCGGATCAGATCAAACAATGTGTCGACCAGAGAAATCAACAAAATGGCCAGACCCAAGCCTACAATGCTTTTCGGATAGGCCAATGGTATCGGAATAATACCCGATGATGTGTCATTGTAGTCATAGCTTTCCATAATCATCTTGACCACGAACCAAAACGCATAGCCAATCACCGAAATTGACAGCACAAGAACGATGAATTCCAGCACTACCTGCAATTTCGCCGGTAATTGCTGAGTCACAAGATTCACCCTGATATGACCACCCTCACGCAACGTATGAGCCAAAGCCAAAAAGGATGCGCCCGCCAGCATAAAGCCGGAAAAATCCGCATAAGACGGAATGGTTGACGGCAAGATGGGCCCAAATATACGCATGGCCCCGTTCAATATAATCTGGACACTTACAAGCAGACAAATTGCAATAATAAGCCCTCCCGCAACCATTCCTGATATCCAGTATATTC
>CAZMMG010000184.1:0-4930 GCA_964567355.1 uncultured Neptunicoccus sp. | reverse complement strand
CCGTAATACTGTCTAGCATAGCACGGGCATCAGCCGCCCATTCCAACCGATCAAAGCTTTGTTGTACCGCATCAGCATTTCCACCACCGCCGGGCATCATTTTGGACATGACATCTTGCACAAAGCGCGTGGTGATAAAGGTGTGGCCTTGTTTTTGCGCCTGACGGATCACGCCAGTACGCGCAATACCGCGAACAAACTCAGGCGCGCGGTTAATCATTTCAGACGCTTCATCCGACCACATGATGGTTTCTTCGGCTACAACATCAGAGGGCGGAAAATGTTCAACCTGCCCGATCCAAATATGACACGGCACCATACGCAAAAGGTTTTCGGTATTACCGCCAATATCCAGCCCCTCATCCGCATGAACCCCGGTTTTACCGACGACAAGCAAGCTAGCCTTGTGTTTTTCAACGTATTTTCTGATCGCCTGATAAGGCTTACCCGCAACCAATTCGCAAACAACTTCAACACCTGCATCTTTGGCAACGGTTTTTGCCACATTCAAATGTGCTTGATAAATTTTGGCAATGCCATCATCAATCAGTTCTTCGTGCAATTGTTCCTGTTCCTTGAAGCGAAAAACTTTCCCGGCTTCTTCATCCAGAACTGTCGAGATTTTGTTGAATGCAACATAATGATAAAAGGGATCGTAAGCGGCCACCACATGCACCGGCGCATCCACTTTTTTAGCAATCTCAATTGCAGTCAAAAGGGCGCCGAATGATTTGGGCGAGCCGTCCATAGCCACAACTACTGGCCCGTCACCAATGTTCATGCGCCGATCTTTGGCAACAAAAACATCCATTTGTGCACGGCGCACAACCCGTTCGCAAACCGTTCCAATGGTCGACCCGGCAACCGCACCCAAACCAAGCGCACCGATGAATAAAACATCGTGGTCGCGCTTAGCCATTGCATCCAGCAAGCAGGCATAATTTTTGCCCTCGGGCGACAGGCGTTGAAACGGTATATTGGACTTGTCGGCAACTGCGTTTGCCGCATCGTGATAGCTATCTGAAATCAGGCCCAACCCCATGCCGATCAGATCCTCGTGCACGTCGCGCTGGTGCTCCATTTCGCTTTCACGTTGATATTTTTCGGGCAGGCCGCCCTCCATCTGCTTGAAACGGCGGTCATGCAATTTGGCGGCATAAGCGTGAATGCCCGTGATGCTGCCATCTGTCAGGCGCACGGCCTGCTTCATCGCATTGTTGGCATAATCCGACTGATCCAAGGCAACCAAAATACGGCTAAGGGCCACAGGTGCGGTTTGGGCAGTGTTTTCAACAGCTTCGTCAATTGCCAAATTTACAACCATTTTTATTCCCTTAATTATATTTTGCTCAGCAGGGTTGTCTTGGCGGGGTTCAGTTGAACAACCAATACCCCACCAATAACAGCACCACGGCCACATTGATCAGCGCACCAGCCAGAACAAACACGTCAAAAGTATTGATTTTATGTTTCTTTTCCATCGGTTGGCACCCTTGCATTCAGACTAGTAGGACAAGTCCATTGTTGCTTCACCGCCAGCAGAAATTGTGACTTCACCCGCATCCACTTCGCCCAGAAAACCGTGCCACATCATCACTTTATATGTGCCTGCCGGAATGCCATCGATTGAAAAACCACCGTTTTCATCGACAACCGAATAGTACGGGTTTTTTGCAACGTAAATATAACCGTGCATGAAATCATGCGCATCACATTCAATTTTCATACCGTCACCACGACGCAGTTTAACCTTCTTGGTCACCGTATCACCGGCACTCGGCTGAGATACATTCATGACTGTACGACGGGCTTTACCGATCTGTTCATAGACATGGATGTTGTGTAATGTGTGATCCTTGTTCACAGCGGTCAAATTACCATTGTTGGCCATCACACCCAAAGCCGGTGAAAATGCGCATTTTTCTTGTGTAATCGTTAGATCAATAGCATCTTTATCAAAGGCTTTGCCCTGTTTCACACCCTTCAGGAACACCACCGCGTTCATCAACATACCGGCGTCGTTGACCTGAACCACCGGCACACCGCGCGTCCCTTCGCCGCAAATTCCGGTATCTTTGGAAATGGTATATGAGTGGGTATCCGACTTGGCTGCACCGGCTGAAACTGTGCCGATGAAGCTGCCGCCATCGCTAACCTCGACTTCTTTGTAACCTTTGGCATTTGCCGCCGTTGCCATACCAAGTATAGCAAGCGTGATTATGGATTTTGACAGTATGTTTTTCATTTTTCGTCCTTTCAAATGATGTTTATCAGGCAACCATCAGGGTCTCTGTTGGTTTTGGTTGTTGGAAAAGCGCGGCCAGCGCATCTATTGCCACCAACCAGTTGGCTTTTTGATCTTCGTTATCAAGCAAGGCAAGAAGTTCTGAAGCACCTTTAATTGGGGCGTATTGCCCGAATAGCTTGCCAATGTCATAGCGGTATGTTCCGTCATTTTGTGTCGCAAATTTTACTAAAGCATCAACAGATTTATCGCCATTTAGCCGCGCCATCGCGCGGGCAGCAGCAATACCAACACCAAGGTATTCATCACTCAAGGCTTTCTCGAATGCAGCACTATATTTATTGTGACAATCAAGCGCATGAACAGCTTCCACCCGAACCAATTTATCGTCGTGGCCAAGTAATTTTTCTAGTTTTTCCGTAACTTCATCATTGCCCAACCAGCCCAAAACTCGGGTCACCAAAACCCTTGTTTCGGATTGATCACTGTCCAACAATACCATCAATGGTTCATACAAGGCATTTGGTAACCCCCCTGTTCTGGCGCCGTGTTTTGCAAGAGAAAACAGCACCGCCTGGCGGGTTTCCGGATCAATATCCGTATCTAATGCAGCAACCAGCGCATCGGTCACATCGCTATTCACAACCTGTCCCAACAAACGCGCGGAAAAGCGTTGTACATCAAGATAAGGTGCCACTGCAGTTTCCCACGAGACTTTGCGTTTGGAAAGCTTGCGGGTATTTGTCATGTTAAGTAGGCGTTCCTGCGCTGCGTCCAAAACAATCTCTTCTGGCAGTTCTGCGGGCTGATCCGGTTTGTTGGCCATGATCGCCTGCAGGGTTGACCCATTAACCGCATCCTCGGCAACCAAAGGCAGGCTTTCGTCAATTTCTTTGGCTATGTCTTCCAACTCCGCTTCACTCAGAACAGGTTCCGGCTCTTTGGGCTCTTCTTCCACGGCCTCTTCTTCAGGCGGTAAAACCAGTTCACCCTTTAAGGCAGACAGCAAGCCCATACCTGCGCCATTTGGCCAAACCGGATTATCAGCCGCGATATTTGCCAATGTCGTAAGACTGGCAAGTCGCAATTGGCGATCAGGATCACCCGCGACATTCAGTAATGCCGGCACAGAAGTTTCACCGGCTTTTTCAAGGGTTTCCATTACCCCTAGACGAAATGCATGCGGAATTTCCGTATTAACAAGAACATGGGACAAGCCTTTGGCAACCTTCGGCCCCTTCAATGCAAATAGGGCAAGGGCGGCGTGTTTAGCCGCTTTTGAGTCACCTTTGATGGCCTTTTTAACCTCTTCCACCAGTCCTTTATCGGCGAAATCCGCTGGGCCATCGGCTATAATTTTAAAAACTTCGGCACGTACTTCTGGTGCAGGATCATTTATCAGATCCCACAATAGCAGACGGTTTTCACGACCTGCATGTTCGACAACAGCTGCCCGGACACCGGCATCGGAATCACTAAACAGGGGTGCAAGACGTGCATCGGTAACTGAAAAGTTTGCAAGCGTTAAAATACGAATTTCAGAAGCTTCATCAGTCAGCAATGCACTGCGCAAATCGTCCAAAAACGCATTGTCAAATTGCCCGACCGCATATGCAATGCGGCGGCGAAGACGCGCGTCACCATTTGCATATTGCGCCTTTAAGGCATTGGCACCCTCTTTGCCCATTTGCGCCAGTGCTGCATATGCCGGCTCGGTTACATCCTGACCCATTTCGTCCGATAATGCGGCCAGTATATCAGGAACGGCCTGTTCATCTGCGAATGCAGCCAATCCCTTGATTGCAGCGATTTGTATGTCGACCCATTCATCCCATCCTTCGGAGTAAAAAGCATCTTCATCCCAAGCAACCTTGTCTTCACTGCGTGTCACAGCCAACGCCCGCAACAAAGGGATAACTGGGGTATGTTTCATCGCGACAAGGGCTGTAATAACTGCTTTTTTAACATCCGCATCGGGATCACCGATTAGATTATCCATTAATTTCGGCGCAGTCGTCAGGTCCTGTATTTCTGCCAATGAAACAGCTGCATCATTCCGCACGTCGGCATCCTGATCCAACAAAGCGGCCACCAGGGCGGAAGTTGATTGCGGCAACCTAATGGCACCAAGAGCGCGGGCAGCCGCGCATCTGTGAACATCCATTCCCTCGTTAAGAATGGCAATTAATCTATTTGTAACTTTGGTTTTCATAACGACACACTTTTTCCATTTCCAATAAAATAGCGGCCGAAACCGACTGGTCTTTGATTTATGTCAAAGACCAGAATGCCGGTCACATTTTGCATTGTGGCCGGCTAATCTATTCAGTTGAAAGGGGCACCCTGTTGGATGCCCCGATGCATTTATATTACAATATCGCGCGGTGCGAATGACATCGACCGGAAGCTGTGCTTGTACTGGGACTCGCCAATTTTGCTGACTTTCGCGACACCCATTTTGTAGTTGTAGTTACCACTGATCCAATCCACGACCCTGCCTGCCAGCGCATTGGCCGGTTGGCTGGCGTGCAAGAAGTCCATATACATAACCCCCGGCTTGATCGCCCGTGTAACAATAGCCACCGCAGTCACTGCTGCCTCTGACAATTCGACATTGCCTTTAGCCAGCTGACCCGAGAAGGAGTAATCCGCGCCCTCAACACCCAGTGTGGTATCTTTCAAAGA
>CAZMMG010000183.1:0-4938 GCA_964567355.1 uncultured Neptunicoccus sp. | reverse complement strand
CGCCTGCATCCACAGACAGTCCGATTGTTCCGACCGGAAATGATAAACGTGCGGTGTCTTTGGCGATGACAATATCCGCCTCCCGGGCAATGCTGGTCCCGGCGCCCGCTGCAAGCCCGTTAACTCAAGCGACAACGGGCTTTTGCATGTTTGTCATGGTTACAATCACCGGGTGAAACAGCTCTTTTTGCAGGCTTTCCAAATCCGGTGGCCGATCCAGCTTTCGCGGATCACGTTCACCCAGATCCTGCCCTGCCGAAAATGCGCGCCCCGCACCCACCATGCTGATAAGCCTGACATCTTCACGCTGTGCAGCATCTTCAAGTGCCTGTTGCAGCAGCAACAGCATATCGCGGGTTAGCGCGTTCAGCTTGTCCGGTCGATTAAGCGTAATATAGGCAACGCTGTCCTTGACGGTATAAAGTATACTGGGGTTGTTTTTCATATGTTCCAGCCTGATTTGAACGTTGCAATATAATACATATAAGGCAATATCTAACATGAACAGCGGGAGTTTCAAATGGGTGTATCATGGCATCGCGGCGGCAACATCGGGTATGTTGAAATCAATAACCCACCGGTAAATGCCATCAGTCTTGCTGTTCGCCAAGGCTTGTCCAAGGCTGTCGATTGGGCCGAAACCGAACCCGGTCTTGAACGCGTGGTGCTGTCAGCTGCGGGTAAGTTTTTTTGTGCAGGCGGGGATGCGCGAGAATTTGATACTCCTCCCCAAAAGCCGCATTTACCCGATGTTCTAGCCCGTATCGAAAACTGTACTGTGCCTTGGATTGCCGCCGCGCACGGGGCTGCTTTGGGTGGTGGTGCGGAACTGATGCTGGCGTGCAGGTACAGAGTAGCTGCTCCTTTCACATCCATCGGTTTTCCCGAGGTTACCCTAGGGATTGTGCCGGGGGCTGGCGGCACCCAAAGACTACCGCGTCTTGCTGGCCTGAAAGTGGCCCTCGAGATGATTACCACAGGTAAAGCGATTAAATCCGAAGCGGCGATAAGAAACGGATTTCTGGATGCGGTTGCAGAAAACCCCAAAGAACATGCGGCAGGGGTTTCTTTGGGGGATGTGCTTGGGAAATTAGCGGTCTCGAAAATGCCTGCACCGGAACAGGATGCCCCTAGCTTTGACGCGGCAAGCGCAAGCGCACATAAACGCATGCGAAACCAAATCGCGCCGCTTGTGGCAATAGATCTGATAAAGCGTGGCCTTGAATGCGGGTTTGCTGAAGGTTTGGCTGTCGAGCGGGCGGAATTTCTGTCGCTTCGTAATTCGGATCAGGCCAAGGCCCTACGGCATATTTTCTTTGCTGAGCGGGGCGCACGTATGCCCGAGCGGTTACGCGATACACCCCCAAAACCCATCAAAACCGCAGTTGTTGTCGGTGGTGGAAATATGGGTGCGGCGATAAGCTATGCGCTGTTGTCGGCAGGTATTCACCTCACCATTATCGAAACGGATACGGATGCAGTAAGCCGCGCACATGCCAATGTTGACCGTATCATAGCGGCCAGCCTGAAACGCGGGTTGATCAGCGATAATCAAGCTAAAGAACGCACCGAAAACCTGACCATCACAACCGATTATAGCGCAGCAGATCAGGCGGATTTGGCGATCGAGGCCGCTTTTGAAAGCATGGCTGTGAAAAAACAGGTCTTTGCCGCCTTGGAAAATGCCTTGCCCGCGCATGCCATCCTTGCCACCAATACCTCGTACCTGAATCCCAATGACATTGCCGCTGTGCTAAAAAATCCGTCCCGCCTGATCGGCCTGCACTTTTTTGCTCCGGCCCATATTATGAAACTTCTGGAAATCATAAGGGCCGATAAAACATCCGACGTGGCATTGGCTACCGGTTTTGCACTGGCCAAACGGGTGCGGAAAATCCCTGTCCTTGCAGGGGTCTGTGACGGTTTTATCGGCAACCGTATTCTGGCCCGCTACCGCGAAGAGGCCGATATCCTGCTAATGGACGGCACGACCCCTTGGGAAATTGATGAGGCTATGGTGGAATTCGGCTATGCCATGGGTCCTTACGAGGCGCAGGATTTGTCCGGTTTGGACATTGCTTACGCCAACCGGCAACGGCAAAAATCCACCCGCGACCCAAACCGCCGCTATATTCCCATCGCTGACCGCATGGTTGAAGAGGGCCGGTTGGGTAAAAAATCCGGCGTCGGCTGGTATCGTTATCCGGGCGGTGGCGGTGCTGTCATCGATCCGCTTTTGGAAGATATGATTGTTGAAGAAGCTTATTTTGCTAAAATTGACCGCCGTGAATTCAGCGCTGATGAAATTCGCACCCGCCTGCTGGGAGCCATGATCGAAGAAGCCAACGGCTTGTTACGCGAAGGCATCGCCGAAAGCGCATCGGACATCGATCTGGTCACGGTCAACGGTTATGGATTTCCCCGCTGGCGCGGCGGGTTGATGCATTACGGCGAACAGATGAAGTCATAAGCTGCGTTTAGAGTAAAACCGCCCCGGCCAACATAAGGACTGCAAACCCTGCCCAAACGATATTCAACGTCTTGACCGCGCGGTGAATATCCTTTGGCACCAATTGGTGGCGGGCGGACGCATTGACATAAGGGTAATTAACCTTCTTGCCGTCATAAATCCGTGGCCCCGCAAGCGCGATGCCCAGCACCGCCGCCATAGCCGCTTCGGGCCAACCCGCGTTGGGCGAGCGGTGCAAGGCCGCGTCACCCAAAACCACATTGAGGCTTTTCAACGGGTTTGAGGTCAGGCAAATCAAGCCTGCAGTCACCCGCGCGGGCACCCAGTTTACGATGTCGTCAAACTTGGCTGATGCATAGCCGAAAGCACCATATTTTTCGGTTTTATAGCCGATCATCGAATCGGCTGTGTTAACCACCTTATAGATCAAAATTCCCGGCAGCCCCAAAACCAGATACCAAAGTGCCGGGGCAATCACCCCGTCCGAGAAATTCTCGGCGGCACTTTCAATCGCCCCGCGCACGACATCATTGGGTTGCATTTGGCTTGTCGTGCGCCCGACAATTTTGCCGACTTCTGCCCGCCCCGCCGGCAGGCTTTGGATCAGCGCCGTTGCCACATTGAGCACATGTTGCACAAGGCTTTTATGGGCCAGAAAAACAGCCACGGCGATTACTTCGATCACCCCGTAATCGGGTAGGGCGGATAAAATCCAGCCAATTGCGCCCGCCGTAACAACCAGAATACCCAGCACCACAAAGCCCTTTAGCTTTTGTAACGGTGCTACATTAAGGACTTTGTCAAGCCAGCCGATACAGTTCCCGACAAGTTGAACCGGATGCGGAACCCGTGACCACAGCCAGGCAGGCTCGCCAAGGACGGCATCCAGCATGATAGCCAGCAACAGGATTTCGTAGTGGTTCATCAAAAACGCCCCAAAGCATCCTTCAAGCGTGCCAACGCATCGGTATTTGCAGGCAGGCCCAGTCTGATCCATTTTTCCGAATAGGGGAAGATGCGTGTTAGAATGTGGTTTTGGCAAAGATGCGACTGCAACGCCTTTGCGTCCATAGTTTCAGCCAGTTGAAACAAATCCGTTCCCCCCAGAGGGGCCAGCCCGTTTTGGGTTAAGGCATCGCTTAAACGCGCGGCCATTGTTTGAAGCCCTGCACGGGTATTTCGGACCCAATCCATATCGCTTAGGGCTTTTTGCCCGATGAATTGTGCCGGGCCGGAAATGTTCCAAGGGCCAAGCCGCCGGGAGATCCTTTGTGCCAGATCAGGCGTGGTTATGGCAAAACCCAAACGCAATCCGGCCAGCCCCCAGAATTTCCCCATGCCTTTTAGGATAATATGATCGGGAAATTGTGCGAGATCGATCAAAGAGTTTTTTGGGCAGACATCGCAAAAGCTTTCGTCGATAATTGTCAGGCAGTCGTGACTTGCCGCTATTTCCGGACGCGTAAAAATGCGCCCGTCAGGATTATTCGGATGCACCCGCACTTGAACGGGGGCCTTGTTTTGAACCGCCCAACCGGCGCCTTGGAACGCGCCTGCGTATTCATTGTAAGTCGGATCAAGAATGCTGATCTGTGATCTATCAGCCAGATCCGGCAGCATCGCAATGATCGCCGACACGCCGGATGCGGGCACAATTACAGCTGTTTTAGGTACATTCCAGAAAGTACGGGCCGCAGCCAACAGCCGCGCCATTGCGCTATCGTCGGGTAAAACCTGCCAGTAGTGTAATGGTATGTCAGGGACAGGATAAGGGTTGGGATTGATCCCCGTAGACAGATCAAGCCAATTGGCGCGCGTCCCGCCATATTGCGCCATGGCCGCGTCCAGCCCACCGCCGTGATCAGGCTTATGCGGGGTCATCGACTACGGGAATGCGCGCAATAAAGTGTCCCTTGATCGCGGCGGGCCATTGTTTGAACGGCACTTGGCCCAAAGCACTTCGGGCGTGCAAGGTTGCATATTCGACAATACCTTCGGCGGCCTCGGCTTTGGGTTCGAAATGGCCCAGAACATAGGTTAATTTATCGCCGTTTTGCAGGGTTACATTACAGCCGCCTTTGCAGCCCATCAGGCAGGAATGGCGGCGTACGGATACATCGGGGTTTCCATCGGCGGCAGCTTCCACCAAAGCGGCAAGTTTGACGCCATCTCTTTCCTGGCCTTCGGGTATTTCACGGCCTTCGGTTCTGCAAGTGTCGCAAACGGTAATGATGGTCGGCATTCTTTAGCTCCTTCTTTGCCCTCTGTTAAAATAGAAGGCATATAAAAAATGCAATCAGAAACGACCTTTTAATAAAAAATTAACAACTTGTTAACGAGTTTTTATCAAAAGTTAAGTACAGGCAAGGGCAGCGAGGTAGCTAAATGCAGACGAAAGTGCTGATCGTGGAGGCTCGAAAGAGTCTTGGCAAACTCTGGCAAAGTTTTTTGAAGCGTCAGGGATGTGA
>CAZMMG010000182.1:0-4949 GCA_964567355.1 uncultured Neptunicoccus sp. | reverse complement strand
GTGGGTTAGGGGTGGGTTGTGGTAGTGCGTGGTTGTTTGGTTGATGTGTTTTAGTTTGGTTTGGTGGGTGTTTTTTTTTTTTCATGCAGAAGACGGCGTTCGAGGTTGGCGTTAGTTTGGTGGGCTCGGAGATGTGTAGAGGAGACAGGGCTTTGAACGGGGTGATCATTTTTTTTTCTTTCGGTTTTTGTTTATGCGTTCGGCCAAAGCCAGAATATCATCCGCTTTGCGCCAGCCGGTTGTGCCTTCGGGTAATAGGCCCACGGCGCGTTTTGCGTGAATTGCTGCCAGTTTGAAGTTCGAGGATAGCGCATATCTTTCTGCCGATGCAAGCGAGGCCATGCCGGGGTTGCCGGTTTTGGCATAAGCCACCCCAATATCGCGCAACATGCGCCCGTTACGCGGGTCTCTTGCATAGGATTTTTTCAATGTGGCCAAAGCGGCTTTAGCCGAAGAGCCGGATTTTGCTGCCAATTGCGCGCGCCCAAGACCCGCAAGAATTTGGGGTTCTTTGGGCCGCAGGCGGACTGCACGTCTATAGGCGGCAACCGCTTTGGCTGAACTGCCGTTTTCCAACAAAATCTGCCCATAAAGTTCTTGATAATATGGGTCTTGTGGGCGCATCGCGGTCAGGCGCTTGATTGCGGCCATGGATTTTTTCTTATCGGGCAGGCGGTGATAAGCAATGGCGCGGGTCAGGGTGGCTATTTCGCCCTTGTCGGTTTTATTCAACCGGCGCAATACCCCTCTGGGGCTGCTGATGAAGCCGTTGAATTTTGCCACCATTCTTGCATACCAGTAGTCCACTGTCGGTGATTGGGTGGTTGTTCTGCCTGCGTAAGCGGCAACATAGGTTTTCAGATCGGAAATCCGTTGCGAACTTAACGGGTGGGTCAGGGAATATGCATCCCGTCTGCCAACGCTTAAAGCTTCCTGTCCGCGAAAAATGTTCAAAACGTCAATCGCTGCGGATGGATCAATGCCGGCAAGGGCCATATAGCGTGCACCGGACTGGTCAGCGGCGCTTTCCTGACCGCGTGAAAAAGCCAGAAAATTGCGTTGGGCAAGCGATTGGGTTGCCGCTGCCACCCCGATAGCACCACCACCGCCCCCCGCGGCGGCGGTTAAAATACCCAAAACAGCCCCAAGCCCGGCAGCAGTTCTGGTGCTGCCGATATTTGCTGCCCTTTGGCTGAGGTGTCCGCCGGTAATATGACCAATTTCATGTGCAATAACAGACTGTAACATTTCAACCGATTTCAACAGGCGGATCAGGCCCGAGGTGATAAAAATATTATTGCCGCCGGTGGTGAATGCATTCGGGTTGCTGCTGTTCACGATGAAAACATTCAACCTTCCCACCCCGGATGATTTTACCAGGGGTTGGGCTATGATGCGTAAAGTATGTTCGATCTCGGCATCACGTATCAACCCCTGAGCCTGTGCAAAAGGTGCCGCCAGTAGCGTCAATGTAAGTGTTAACAGCCAAAGGCATGGTTTCATAAACGACTTCATCTGCTGTATGCCTTTTGCCTTTTCAAAGAAAAATTCAGACAATAGAAAGACAAAAACGTGCCAAACACAAGGTTTAGACACGTTTTTATCATGGAAGTGATTATCAGCCGCGCGACCACCAGCCACGCCGTTTGGGTTTTTCAGCCACTGGTTTTTCGATTGTCGCAACCTCGGGTGTCGGGGCTGCTTCTGTCAAAACCGGTTCTGGTGTTGGCTCGGATACGGGGTCGGCGGTTTCTTTTGCCGGTTTTTTGGCCTTGGTCTTCTCCGGTGCCTTTTTCTTGACGGCGGCTTTTTTGGCTGGCTTTTTGACCGCTTCTTCAGGTTCCTGAGTGGCCGCGCTGTCCACCGTAACCGCTTCATTCGCATCCTCTGCTTTGGCAGCGGTTTTCTTGGCCGCTGGTTTGCGCGGTGCGCGTTTGCGTTTTGGTTTTTCTGTTGCGGCCTCAGCCTGTTCTGGTGTCTCTTTCACGGACAGGTCAACGGCATCATCATTGGGCTTTGTTGTTTCTGTTTTCGGAGTATTCTCAACCTCTTGAGTTTCTTCTGTCCCAGTTTCCGCTTGTTCGGCGTTTGCAACCTTTTCTTGCCGGTTCTTGCCGCGTCCCCGGCCACCCCGACGGCGGCGTGATTTTTTGCGGGGAGCTTCTTCTTCACCGCTTTCGGTTGCCTTCTCGGCTTTTTCGGCGACGGCTTCATCAAAACTTTCCATGGAAACATTTTCCATCGAGACAGGAGCGTTTGCAGGTTGCGGAATAACCCGTGTCGCGGTTTTGAATTTTTCAACGGTATATTCCGTGCCAATCATGTTGACATCCGCTTCAACACGAACCGACAGGCCATAACGCGCCTCAATGGTTTCGATATGATGACGTTTTTCGTTGAGCAGGTAATTGCTGACCCTGATCGGGGCTTTGACCAGAATTTCGCCAGAGCGTTTGCGCACACCTTCTTCTTCCAATTCACGCAGGATTGACAAAGCTAGGCTATCGTCGGAACGTAAAAGCCCGGTTGCATGGCAGTGTGGGCACGGCTGAGTGGTTGCCTCCAACATGCCGGGACGCAGGCGTTGGCGCGACATTTCCAACAGGCCAAAGCCCGATATACGACCGATTTGAATACGGGCACGATCGGTTTTCAGCTTGTCTTTCAAACGTTTTTCAACCGCCGTGTTATTGCGCCGCTCATCCATATCGATAAAGTCGATCACAATCAGACCGGCCAGATCGCGCAGGCGCATTTGACGCGCCACTTCTTCGGCGGCTTCGAGGTTGGTTTTCAACGCGGTTTTTTCGATCGAACTTTCTTTGGTTGCTTTACCAGAGTTCACATCTACAGCAACAAGAGCTTCGGTAATACCGATCACCAGATAACCGCCCGATTTCAGCTGCACCACGGGATTGAACATGGCCCCCAAAGAGCTTTCCACCTGAAAGCGCGAAAACAGCGGCATAGGTTCCTGATAATGTTTAACCTTGTCCACGCGGTGGGGCATAAACATGTTCATGTAATCCCTTGCCGCTTCAAAGCCGCGCTGACCTTCCACATGGATTTCGTCAATGTCGCTTGTATAAAGATCGCGGATCGAGCGTTTTATCAAATTGCCTTCTTCATAGATAGGGGCAGGGGCGATGGATTTCAGGGTCAGATCGCGGATTTGTTCCCATTGGCGGGATAAAAACTCATAATCGCGGTTAATATCCGCTTCATTCCGACTGGCACCCGCAGTTCGGATAATCAGGCCGGCCCCTTCGGGAACCACCAGTTTATTAGCTATGGCCTTGATTTTCTTGCGGTCTACCGCATTGGTTATTTTGCGCGAAATCCCGCCACCGCGTGCGGTGTTGGGCATCAAAACGCAATAACGCCCGGCCAATGACAGATATGTGGTCAGGGCAGCACCTTTGTTGCCGCGCTCCTCTTTTACCACTTGAATCAGCATTATTTGGCGGACCTTGATAACTTCTTGTATCTTGTAACGCTTCATGCGGGGTTTACGCGGGCGCACCTCTTCCGAAATATCGTCATCGGCAACCGTTACAATGCCTGGTTTAGGGGGTTCCTCTGACGTTGCATCAGAATTTTCATTTTCCGCGTCGGTTTCTGTTTCATCTTCCCCAGACCCGGCTTCGGTTGCGGCAGGCTCAACAACAGGGCTTTCCTCCACAACACGTCTTTCGGGCACATCCACCAAATCAGGTCCGGTACTTTCAATGTCGATGACACCGTCGTCGACAACCTCACCGGTTATAACCGCATCATCTGCCGCGATTGCACCCTCAGCTTCAGCTTGGGCGGGTTGTTTTTTGCGTCGCCGACCACGGGTTTTAGGTTGTTCGGCACGCTTTGCCTCTTCCTCTGCCTGCGCTTTGGCGTATTCGGCTTCTTCGGCCAGAAGCCTTTCTCGGTCTGCGACCGGGATCTGGTAATAATCTGGATGAATTTCATTGAAAGCCAAAAAGCCGTGACGATTTCCGCCGTAATCAATGAATGCCGCCTGTAAAGACGGTTCCACGCGGGTGACTTTCGCTAGATAGATATTGCCGGCAAGCTGGCGTTTATTCAGGCTTTCAAAATCGAATTCGTCGACTTTGTTTCCTTCAACCACCACCACCCGGGTTTCCTCGGGGTGGGTGGCATCGATAAGCATTTTCTTAGACATTTTATATACTCTGAGCACGACAGACCCGACATCCCCGGAGGGGCAGATTTGTGGGTGCTATATGTTAAGGCGATTGCGGGCGACAGGTTGATGGGCGCGGGTTTCATCCCGACGCATATATTCAACAGTTTTGTCCACACGCGTTGCATCGCGGGGTTTCTCCAATGTCCATGCTGGACATTCAGTTCGGGCCGCATTCCCGGTATTCACCAGATAACACGACAATTCTTTGGCCATTTGGCCGGTTGAGTGGATCAGAGGATAACTTTGGCAGTGCCTGTTTGACGGTGCCTGTTTTCATGGTCTCATTCAACGAAACTCTTATAAAGCGGCTTGTTTTCAGCCTGCTGTACCCCATCATTAGGGGGTCATTGCGTGGAATACAATCGCATTTTTAAAAACAATGCGCTATAACGCACGAAAAGACGACAATTAAGATCGGGTAAGGCAGTGTTTGGAAAATTTTCAATTTTCGTAAGTTTCATGCTGTGCATTGGCGCACATGGCGTTATCGCACAAGATTTACGGGCTTTGGCACAGGTTGATACTGAGCAATCAATCATCACCGATGTGTCATCTCGCGAAATGGAAGTGGTCTTGAAGTTGTCGCAACCGATTCCGTTTCGGATTTTCACATTAACAACCCCCGATCGCATCGTTTTTGATTTCAAAGAGGTCGATTGGGCGGGGTTTTCAGCAGATAAAGTTCTAAAAACCGGAAAAGCCAAAAGCTTGCGTTTTGGCGCATTTCAGGCGGGATGGTCACGTATGG
>CAZMMG010000181.1:0-4964 GCA_964567355.1 uncultured Neptunicoccus sp. | reverse complement strand
TGATATATCAATGTCACGTCGCGCATTTTCTTGCAACAAAACCGCATCTGTAATCAATTTACCCAGGTCTTCCAAACGCCGAACCGGGGCTGGCATGCGGGCGAATTTCGAAAACTCGTCAACGATGCGGCGTAAATCATTGGTCTGGCGGATAATCACACCGGTATATTGTTTCAGGGTCTCGGCTTCGCCGCCAACAAGCGGGGCAAATTTTCGGGCCATGCGTTCGGCCGATAACTGGATCGGGGTCAGCGGGTTTTTAATCTCATGCGCAATTCGGCGTGCGACATCGCCCCAAGCCGCCATCCGTTGGGCCGAGACCAGATCGGTGACATCGTCAAAAGTTACAACATAACCTTCCGGCTTTTCACCATCGGTTATACGCGCAGCAATACGCACCAGCAAAACTTCGGCATTACCCGCGCGGGTCAGGCTGATCTCGTCCTGACGGGTCTGGTTTGTTTTATTATGGGCTTGATTATAAAGTTTGGCAAACTCTGGCACTGCTTGTGCCAGGTTCTGTCCCAATACATCATCACTACTCACTTCCAGAATTTTTGCAGCCGCCGCATTCAGAATTTCGATTTTGCCGTCCGGATCCAATCCGATAACCCCCGTCGTCACCCCTGTTAGCACACTGTCAAACAGGCGGCGGCGTTTTTCAGTACGCGCATTCACCTCGATCAAATCGTCTCGTTGGCGTTTCACCTGTTGGGTCATGCGGTTGAATATCCGCCCCAGCATGGCAATTTCATCGTCGCCTGGTTCTTCCTTGACCTGCACTGTCAAATCCCCTGCCCCGACCCTTTGCGCAGCCCCTGCCAACTTACCCACGGGTCGTGCCAAACGTTCAGCAAACCACAGGCCCAGCCAGATCGCAGACAGAATCACGAAAAAGGCAAAGCCAAGGTATATCAGCCCCAGATCAAACAGCATCCGCCCGCGTTCGCTTTCCAACTGATTGTAAAGTGCGGCAGTTTGCTTGGTTTCATCCAATAGCGACAGAATAGAGCCATCGACGGTACGCGATACCAACAGGTAACGGTCAAAATAATTCGACAGTTTCAAAAGTGCCCGGAATTCGTTATTTTCCCAGTCCTGAATAACCACAGGGGGGCCTTTATCAGCTTGGGCGATTTGTGCGGGCGAAGGCGGCTCAAAATCAAACCGGTAGCTTTTGTCGCCGCGCGCAATTAATTCAGCACCGCTGTCAATAACGTAAGCTTCCTTAAGGCCGCGCTGAATAAGCAATTGCCCCTTACTTACCGCATCACGGATTTCGCCGGTGCCGATTAAAGGATCGCGGCGTTTTTGATGCACCAGATAACGGCCAAGAAAACGCACATCCGTGGTCAGATCGTTGCGTTGCTCGGCTTCATAGGCTTGCGCGGCCAGTAACGAGGTGCCGACAGCATCGCGCACCCGCTCGGAAAACCAGCCTTCGATACCAATATTTAGGGTAACAGTGGCAAAAACCGCAACCAGAACCGTCGGGATAAGGGCAACAAGTGCAAACACAGCACTAAGGCGCATGTGCAATCTTGAACCGGCAGACTTGGCGCGCCGTGCCGCCACCATCTGCAAAACGCGCTGTGCCACAAGCGATACAATCACCAAAACATAAACCAAATCGGCCAGCAAAATACCGCGCAACAAACCGGGGGAAACCCGGGCACCGAAACGGTTTAAAATCAGCACGGTTAGCAGCAACAGCAGCGGCCCAAGCCCAACAAGGCCAAAGGTAAACACATTCTGTACCCGCCTGCGTTTACGCCAGTCATTCAGCCGGTTGAACTTATCTGTCAGTGGAAGCTGTCTCATTCTGCCCGAGTCATTTCAGTTCTGGTTTTTACTGTGGCAGTTTTACATCATTTTCTTGGTGCGTGTCACCTGAATATCATGCTCTTGTATCTTTTTTCGCAAAGTATTTCGGTTTATGCCCAGCAGTTCGGCGGTTTTGATCTGATTTCCCCGGGTTGCCGACAATGACAGGGCAATCAGGGGCAGCTCCATCTCGTGTAAAATGCGGTTATAAAGCCCGGGGGGCGGCAATTGATCGCCGTGCAAATCAAAATAGCGCTTCAGGTGCATTTCTATAGCCGAAGACAGCGTTTCACTCCGCAAAGGCTGCGATGTGTTCTTGGGTGTCGGCATTTGTTGCAGCGCTTCTTCCACCAAAGCGGCAGAAATTTCCCCGTCATTGGAAAGTGCCGCTAAGCGTTGCACAAAATTTTTCAACTCGCGCACATTGCCGGGCCAAAGGGCTTTTCGCATCAGTTTCAACACTTTTGCATCTATGGTTACCAGCGGCTGTCCCCGATTGGCGGCTTTTTGCAAGAAATGCAAAGTCAGTTCCGAAATATCGTTCATACGATCACGCAATGGTGGCAAGGTTATCGGCATAACGCTTAGGCGGTAAAACAGGTCTTCACGAAACAGCCCCTCATTCATCAGATTGTTCAGGGGTTTTTGTGTCGATGAAATATAGCGCAGGTTTTTATCCTGCACTTGCGGCGAGTGCATCAGCCCCAGCAAACGCAATTGCACTTCCGGCGGCATTTCGGCAATCTCGTCCAAATAAACCGTCGCCCCATTGGGGGTTTTATCTGGGTCCAGCAATATATCGACATTGGCACGAACCGAGGACAGGCTGATCATAGGGGCATCCCCCCGATGCCCCAAACGATGCAGGGTCTGCGCCAGAAGGTTTTTGCCAGTACCGCTTTCGCCTATGATCATCACGTTCAGATCCGTGTTCAAGACCCGCGCAACCACGCGGTAAACATCCTGCATCGGGGCTGAGCTGCCCACCAGCGGCAGCGATGTCTGTCCCCCGGTATCAAAGTTAGGTTTGGCAGGTGTGGTTGACTGGTTCAAAGCGCGGCTGACTTTTGCCAACAGATCTTTTAAATCGAACGGTTTGGGCAGATAATCATAGGCCCCAAATTCAGACGCTTTGATCGCCGTCATCACGGTATTTTGCGCCGATATGATAATCACCGGTAAATTGGGGCGTTTGCGATGAATTTGCGGCAACAAGTCCAACCCGTTGCCATCAGGCATCATCACATCCGAGACCACAACATCGCCCTCACCCTGTTCAATCCAGCGCCACAGGGTTGAGACAGTTCCAGTTGAGCGCACTTTACAGCCTGCGCGGGTCAAAGCCTGGGTTAAAACCGTGCGAATTGTGCGATCATCATCGGCTACGATAACGGTACCGTCCATCTACCGGGCCTCCTTGGTTTTGCGCCAGATAGGCAAGCGCACTGAAAATACTGTGCGCCCTGGCTGGCTTGCACATTCAACCAGCCCACTATGGGCCGCAATGATTTTTGATACCAACGGTAGGCCCAAACCGGTTCCGTTGGATTTTGATGTCACAAACGGGTCGAAAATCTCGGCAATCAAGCTGTCGGGCACACCGCAGCCATTATCGATAATCTCGATTTGTATCGGCAAATTTCGGGTTTTCTGCCCCTGCATTGCCAGCTTGACCCCAGAATTATAACAGGTGCGTATTTTGATCGCCCCGTGATTTTCATCCACCGCTTCCGATGCATTTTTAATAAGATTTTGAAAGGCTTGCAGTAACTGATCCGCATCCCCTGACACGTCTGGCAAGGAGGGGTCATAATCCACGCTAAACACAACATGTGATGCGTGTCCGGCCTGTGCCGCACGCTTGGCGCGATCCAGTACATCGTGAATATTGACTGGTTTTGCCGCCATCGGGCGTAGGTCTCCGAAATGCTCTACGCGGTCGACCAAATGGCCGATGCGCTTGGTTTCCTGCCCGATCATTTCGGCCAGTTCAACATCTTGCGCAGCCGCATTCATCGCCAGCAATTGCGCCGCCCCCGAAATTCCCGCCAATGGGTTGCGGATTTCATGGGCCAGCATCGCGGCCATCGCGGTGACCGAACGCGCAGCGGAAAGGTTGGTCAGGGATTGGCTCATCTTTTGGGCAACGCCGGTGGCTTGCACCACCAAAAGCAAATCATTCTGCGCCTCTGGCAGCAAGCTGACATAAATATTGCAGGCCATTACAGGCCTGTCGGCAAGGGCCACATCGACGTTATATTGTGTCACCGAGCCATTATCTTTCGCCGCTTGTTTGACGGTGCTTAAAACAATCGAATTTTCACGAAAAAAACGTGATAGCGGTTTGCCCTGCATTTGCTTTTGTGACGTTGACATGAATTGTTCCGCCGGCGCATTGGCCTGCGAAATGTCAAAAGCAGGGCTGACCACAAAGGCCGGAAACGGTAGTGCATCCCATATTTTTTCGTAAACCTGCCCCGTCATGCCGCCAGCCCGCATCCGTCATCAAGACGGGAGATCAGCGACAATACTGCCGCTGGATTTTTTTCGGTAAATATGGCGCGGCGCAGGGATTTGGGTGTGGCAAGCCCGTCCATATACCAACCCAGATGTTTACGGGCGACTTTAGTGCCAAGCTTGGTGCCGTAAAACGTTAACATCGATTCGTAATGCGTTGATATAATAGATATAAGATCATACCCCGTTGGTATAACAGGGGCGGCATACCCATAAATGTCATGGGCGATTTGGGCCAAGGCCCAAGGCTGGCCTTGCGCCCCGCGCCCAACCATCACCCCGTCGGCACCCGATTGTGCCAGCGCGGTTTTGGCCGATGCGCTGTCTACAATATCGCCATTTGCAATGACCGGAATTGTCAGGGCTTTTTTAACGTGTGCGATAGCGGCCCAATCCGACTTTCCTTTGTAAAATTGACAGCGGGTTCGGCCATGAATTGTGACCATCCGCACTCCCGCAGCCTCGGCTGATTTGGCGATTTGCGGCGCATTGAGCATGTTTTCATCCCATCCCAGACGGGTTTTCAGGGTGACGGGCACATCAACTGCATTGACCACGGCCTCGATCAGCGACAGGGCAAAATCGGGGGTTTTCATCAAGGCAGATCCCGATTGACCGTGGGT
>CAZMMG010000180.1:0-5018 GCA_964567355.1 uncultured Neptunicoccus sp. | reverse complement strand
ATCATAATAGGGATATGACCCGATCATTACATTCGGGTTTTCAGCGGCAATGATGCCCAGCTTTTTGGCAATATCGCCCTCTTTCCTTTTGACGTTCACGGTTTGTGACGAAAGCACCTTGCCGGCGGCAAGCTTCGGGAGCAACCCCGCAAGCATCGCTTCAAAGATTGTTGGCACGCCCGCCATGACATGCACGTTTTCCAGTGAAAACCCTGGGGCTTTTGAAATCGGATTGTCGATCAGGGCAGCCCCTTCGGGGATCCGCGCCATGCGCAGGCGGGTTTCGGTTAATTCCAGTTCGGGGTTTTTATAGTTTGTCGCAAGCATGGCGCGGGCATCTTCGCGCACGCCAATAGATACATTAAACGCTTTGGCAATACTGTCGGCGGTGATGTCGTCATGGGTTGGGCCGATACCCCCGCTGGTAAAAACATGAGTGTAAAGTCGGCGTAATGTGTTTACGGCATCGATGATTTGTGCTGCGCCATCGGACACAACGCGGACTTCTTTCAAGTCAATCCCGTGCTTTGTCATTTGGTTGGCCAAATGATGTGCATTGCTGTCACGGGTGCGCCCCGACAGGATTTCGTCCCCGATAACGATCATGGCGGCGGTTGGATTGCTCATCTTTCTTGTCCTTTTTAGGGTGGCTGCATAAGGTGCGTCCTATGAAATTTGACACAGCCCTTATAGCAGCAACGCTTATCATCAGGTATAAGCGTTTTTTGGCAGACGTCACGCTAAACGATGGGTGCAGGGTAACGGCGCATGTTGCCAACCCCGGCTCTATGTTGGGAATGAAGGATGCGGGTCTGAAGGTTTGGCTGGAACCAAATGATAACCCGAAACGAAAACTGCGATATTCCTGGAAGCTGGCTGAATTGGAAAACGGCACATTTATTGGCGTTGATACAAGCTTGCCAAACAAAATCGTAGGTGAGGCGTTGCGCTTGGGGCTATTGCCAGAGCTGCAATATGCCGAATGTCGACCAGAAGTGAAATACGGAACTGGTTCGCGTATTGATTTTCTGCTCAGCGAAAAAGGCAGATCCGACTGTTATCTAGAGGTTAAATCTGTCACGCTTTCGCGCCAACAGGGTTTGGCCGAGTTTCCCGACAGCGTTACCAAACGCGGCACCAAACATATGGATGAGCTGGCGCGGATGGTGACAAAAGGAAACCGCGCGGTTTTACTTTATCTGGTGCAGCGCAATGACATTGATCGCTTTGCGGTTGCGGGGGATATTGATCCCGAATACAGCCAAGCGTTTTTAGCTGCCAAAGTCGCAGGGGTTGAAGTTTTGTGTTACGGAACTTCAATTTCAACCGATGGTATTCGGGTCGGTGACAGGATTGCTTAATTGTTCTGGTCAGAGTTGAAAATTAGGAATAGGTAACAAGAAACCAATAAATTCAGGAGCAATCTTTTGAAAAGCACATCAAAACCACGGTTAAATGCCGACGGTATTACCATCCATTCAAAAGAAGATTTTGAAGGCATGCGCCGCGCCGGAAAGCTGGCCGCTGAAATTCTGGATATGATCGGCCCTTATGTGCAACCTGGTGTAACAACGGAACATCTGGATCAACTATGCCATGATTTTATGATCGCCAACAATTCCGTGCCGGCCACTTTGGGCTACCGCGGCTATCCGAAATCCAGCTGTATTTCGATCAATCACGTTGTTTGCCACGGCATTCCCGGGGCTAAAATTCCCAAATGGAAAAATGATAAAAACAATCGCAAAGACGACACTCTTTTTGAGGGGGACATCCTAAACATCGACGTCACCTGTATTCTGGATGGCTGGTTTGGAGATAATTCGCGTATGTATGTGGCGGGCAAACCAAAACCATATGCTAAAAAATTAATCGAGATTACTCATGATGCGCTGATGCTTAGTATTGAACAGGTTAAGCCCGGTAATACCTTTGGCGACATCGGTGCCGTTATTCAGGAATATGCTGAAAAGCAGCATTGCTCGGTTGTGCGTGATTTTTGCGGGCATGGGTTGGGCCGTGTGTTCCATGCGCCACCCAATGTCTTACATTACGGCCAATGCGGCACGGGACATGTGTTGGAAGAGGGCATGTTTTTCACCATTGAGCCGATGATAAACCTAGGCAAACCGCACACTAAAATACTGGCAGATGACTGGACTGCGGTGACAAAAGATAAGTCGCTGTCGGCGCAGTTTGAACACTCTTTGGGTGTCACGGCGGACGGGTGTGAGATATTTACCTTGTCGCAAAACGACACATTCCATCCGACATATAAATAGATCAATTAAAACCTTTGGTTAACCAAAACGGGTGAATACTACCCGTATGACTGCGAATCTTAGAAAAACCGAATTTGCCGAGGCCGCGATGCTGGGGTTCAGCCTGTCGCAGGCCTCGGTTGTTGATCCAAAGAAGCTGCATCAGGATCACCGTGCCCAACTGCGTGCGCGGTTTTTGAGTGGCGGCGTGCAGGCGGTTGCCGATTTTGAGTTATTGGAGCTGATCTTGTGTCGCGCCATTCCGCACCGCGATGTGCGTGATTTATGTAAACTGTTACTGAAGCAATTCGGCACATTCAACGGGGTGATTACGGCATCGCCTGCCAATTTAAAAAAAATACGCGGTGTCGGACGGGCTGTGATCAACGAGTTGAAAATCGTGCAGGCAGCGGCACATAAAATGGCGCAATTGCAGGTTTTGAACAAAAATGTTCTGACATCGTGGGATCAGCTTATAACCTATTGCAGATCGCGGATGGCGCATTTGGCGCAGGAACAGTTTCGGGTGTTGTTTCTGGACAGTAAAAACGTGTTGATCGCGGATGAGTGTTTGCAATCTGGCATCGTTAACCATGTGCCGGTTTATCCGCGCCAAATTGCCAAACGGGCATTGGAGCTGGATGCAAGTGCGTTGATCCTTGTGCATAACCACCCCAGCGGTGATCCTGCGCCGTCAACCGCGGATATTTCGGTGACACTGAAAATTATCGATGCGTTGCGAGCGTTTTCCATTGTGGTACATGACCACGTGATAATAGGTGCGGCAGGGAATATTAGCTTTAAGGAAGAAGGGCTGATTTAAGGATTGTCCTTGACCCAAATCTCAACCCTGTTGTTTGTCGTGACCCCTTTGGGTGTTACCTCGCAAACAAGAGGCGAAGCTCCGCCAAATCCGTGAGCCTCTATTTGTAAATCCGCAAGAAGCCCGCCGCTGTCGGAATTTTTAATCATGTTGGATATAAGTTTGGCGGCATCCAGTGATCGGCGTTTATTGTCGCTGGTGATGCCTTTTTGATCGGTAAAGCCAACGATCATCAGGGTCTGATCGGCGTAATTTCCTAAAAACAGATCCGATATTAACGTATCTAGTGCCGCTTGGGATTGCAAAGTCAGTTTTTTTGTATTGGATTCAAATCGCAACACTGTGGAAAGCTGCCGCGCACCGTTCAAAGTTTCCAGCATCGTGCGGAAAACTTCGACGTCTGCCAGCCTTTTGGCACTTAATGCCCCATATACAACTCTATTCCCTTGATTTTCCAAAGCAGATTCAAAAACCGACAGGCTGGGGTAGCCCTGACGGTTGATCATTGTTCTGGCGGGGGCCTCATTTAGGTAGCTGATAAATTCCCGCGCAAAAATGGGCAAGGAAGTGGTGTTTACCTGCAAATAATCATAAAATGTAGCGGGGTAACTGCCCGCCGCGATGTTGAATGTATTCGGTCGAACATAAGCCCCGCAGCCGCCAACGATAGATAAGGCTTTTGCCGTGCGCAGGTTGGAAAAACTTGTCAGACCTAGACCATAAGGGTCGTTTGCCACCGTCTTTGATAATGCAGTTAAATCCTTAAACCGCTTGGTGGCAGAGCTATTAGAAACATCTAACCCCGACATATTGGCTATTTTTGATAAACTGGAACCGTTTTGCGGCAGATATATGCGAATATCCGTATCGGGGCCGCCCAGATCTTTCCAATTGGTTATGAAGCCTGATAGAATCAGGTGCAAACTTGCAATTGAAATGGATTTAACGGGATTGCTTTCTGATGTGATGACAATCATTGCATCTGTTGCAAGGGGTATTATTTTTGTTTTTCCATCACTCTGGGACAGGGCTTTTTGTCCCCCGCTTTTAATTGTGAGTGTGTTTTTTGTCCCGGCATCCATTCCTGAATGAATGGTAATACTGGCCAGTTTCTGCCCATCCTTACCGGTGATTTTCATTATTGACTCAGTGTTGGATTTCAGGGCTGTTTCAATGCCTGCATCCAGCGAATAACTATAACTTTCCATCAGCGGCACCAATAGATTATTGATCAAAACCGGGCTTCCCGATATCGAAAACTCCGAAACCAAGCTGCCGATCTTGGGGCATGCTGTGCCAATGCATGTCACTGTTCTGGCATCCACCTCTAATTCCCCGAGGGCGGTTTCAATAACATATGTTCCGTTCTGATAGCTTTTGAACTGGCCTTTTAGCTCAACAGTGCTGGAGGTTGATTTCAAGATGACTTGTTCTGCCTGGGCTGCAATGGATAGCAGTGCCCATGCGAACGGTATTGATAATACTCTTGCTAAAAACATTTGACGACGCCTGCTAGTTTCGTTGTGCTACAATCAGGCTCCTAAGCATATTTTTCAATACAATTGTTTTATTTTTTGCAGAACAGTTTCTAACCGACGCTTTCATGCTGCTGGACCGCACCCCATAATCAGCATTATATTGCACGGTATTAATAGAATAGCCCATACCACATTGTCGACGCGGGTTTTCCAGAACAATGTTGAAATCAGCAAATTCGGCACCCTGATTTTCAACACTATATATTTGAATAAATTTGCCCCCTTCAACATCAGGATTTCCCAAACTTGTCAGATAACCACCGCCATTAATGTATGCCTGTCTCTTATCCACATTCCGGAGCCCACGAAACAAGGGCGAAACTCTAATGCCGACTTCTGCTTAAAAAAAAACACAACAAAAAAAACACACACAACAAAGACACTAACACACAAAAC
>CAZMMG010000179.1:0-5046 GCA_964567355.1 uncultured Neptunicoccus sp. | reverse complement strand
ACCTGGATGTGCTCGGCCTGCTCACCCTGCTCCGTCTACGCACCGGGGGGGGCAACGATCGCGTGGTGAGCGAGGTATCCAAGAGCCTTCGCACCAAGCTGGTGGACGACCTCTCGCGGGCCATCAAGGCCTCCTCACTCACCGACCAGGTGCTGCTGGGCGCCAAGTCCACCGCCGGCGTCGTCACCGCCGGTCGGCTCTGGCCCGAGGGGGTCACCCTCCTGGTCGCCCAGACCGTGGCTCGCCACATCTCGCTGACCGTGGACGAAGTGCTGGCCGCCTACCGGGAGAAGGGCTACGCTTTCCCGGGCCTTGCCGAAAAAGTGCTCGAAGCCTATCGTCATTTTGCCACGGCCATCGGCGAGCGCGTGGCCAACGCCATTGAGTAGCCCGACGCCCGTCGGTACCCCCTGGCGCACCCACCATGTCAACACCCGCCACACACCCCAACCCCCCCAAACCGCCACCACCCAACCCCCCCCCGGCACCGCGTGGTACATAGCCCCACGACGCACCTCGCCCCCACGCGCCCCACGCCCGTGAGGGGCCCGACGGTCGGGCAGAACCGAATAGGTGTTGGCGGTGGCAATCTCTGCCCCCGCGGCAAAATACCCGTCATGCACTTCGCGCACCATTTCCGGCGCGTCCAGCAAAGCCTGCACCGACCAAAGCGAGGTCGCACGCCCTGCGCGGGCAATCAGTTCTTGACCCATACCACCATCAAGAATGGTGATACTCATGCGCGTAACCGCGCGTTTTCAGGATCCCAAAGCGGCTGATCTTCTTGTACCACGGCGCGGTAGCGTTGCCCGTAAATCTCGACCTCCAGCTCGGTGCCCGGAACTGCCAGATCAGTGCGTACCATGCCCAATGCAACACTTGCATTGATGCGGTAGCCCCATGCGCCCGATGTGGTTTCACCCACCACTGTATCACCATCCCAAAGCGTCGACATATAAGGCGCGTCATAATCGCCTGCGTCCACTATCAAGGTCACAAACGCCTTCTTGCGGCCCTGTTGTTTTTCGTTTTGAATCGCTACTTTGCCTTTAAAATCCTGCGGTTTATCCAGCTTCACAAACCGTTCCAACCCGCCCTCAAGCAAACTGTAGTCAGAGGAAAGATCACCCTTCCAAGCACGGTAGCCTTTTTCCAAACGCAATGAATTCAACGCATACATGCCGAACGGTGTTGCACCGGCTTTCAGGATTGCATCGTATATCACCGGCATATCCGCAACTTTCGCATGCACTTCCCAACCCAATTCACCAGCAAAAGACACACGGATTAGATAGGCATCCTGCCCCGCAACCGTAGCCGCCTGATGGGTCAGCCAACCGCTTTGCAAATCCGCATCGGTCAGACCTGCCAGAACATCACGGGATTTCGGGCCTGTTACAATCAACGTGTCGCGGGTATTGGTCACATCTTCAACCGACACCCCGACAGGGACGGCATTTTTCAGCAATTCGCCATCATGCCATTGCGCCGCTGCCGCCGTGATCAGCAAGAACGCATCATCGCCCATGCGCACACAGGACATTTCTGTCAGGATACGCCCACGACTGTCGGAGACATAGATCAGGTTCATCCGGCCAACTTTTGGCAAGCCACCGGTGCAAAACCCGCGCAAGAATTCCGCCGATCCCGCACCTGATACCATGAAGCGTGAAAATCCCGGCAAATCCAAGACACCGCAACCATCACGCACGGCTTCGCATTCTTCGCGAATACGCGCCTCCCAAGGGCCAGCGCGGCCCCAAGTGTGCGTTGCTTCCAGCGATGTATCATCGCCGTCATGCGCAAACCAGTTGGCCCGTTCCCAACCGTTATATACCCCCATCACGCCGCCCAAATCTTTGATGCGATCATGCACCGGAGACAGCTTTTTGTCGCGCCCCGCAGGCCACTCGTGGTTGGGGAAATGCATGGCGTATTCGTTGCCGTAAACTTCTTTGCCTTTTTGAATGCAGTAATCGCGGTCGGTGTAATCGGTGTAACGCCTAGGGTCGACCGACCACATATCCCATTCGGTTTCACCTTCTGTCATCCATTCCGCAAGTATCTTACCGGCCCCACCCGCTTGCGTAATACCAAAGGTAAACACACAAGCCTCGAACGCGTTTGGCACACCCGGCATCGGCCCGATCAAAGGCAGGCCGTCAGGGGCGTAAGGGATCGGGCCATTGATCACTTTGGAAATGCCCGCCGTACCCAGAAGCGGCACCCGCGCCATTGCATCTTCTATATGCCACTCAATACGGTCAAGATCATCAGGGTATAGCTGAAATGAAAAATCTTCAGGCATCGGATCATCTGGCGTCACCCAATGCGCTTTGCAGTTTGGCTCATAGGGGCCAAGGTTTAGCCCGGCTTTTTCCTGCCGCAGGTAATAGCTGCTGTCCACATCACGCAAAAGCGGCAGTTTGTGACCGGTTTCCTTTGTATAGGCTTCAATCTCTGGGATTTCTTCCGATAGCAAATACTGATGGCTCATCACCATCATCGGCACCGTGCGCCCGCCGTAGGGCTTGAACCATTCACCGACACGCTGCGCATAATAGCCCGCCGCATTGACCACATAATCACAACGAATATCGCCCTTATGGGTGTGAACAATCCATTCACCATTTTCGCGGCTAACACCCGTTGCCGGACAAAACCGTTCAACCTTTGCCCCCAAATCGCGTGCGCCTTTGGCCAAGGCTTGGGTTAATTGCGCCGGATCAATGTCACCATCATAGGGGTCAAACAACACACCCTTCAAATCGTGTAATTCCAGAAACGGGTATCTGTCTTTGGCTTTTTCAGGCGACAGAATATCAATATCCAACCCCTGATAGCGCCCCATATCCATGGCACGCTGAAATTCCTGCATCCGCTCTTTTGAATGTGCCAAACGAACCGAACCCGTGACATGGTAATTCATCGGGTAATCCACCGCCTCACCCAGCCCGCGGTACAGCTCGGTTGAATAGCGTTGCATGTTCATGATCGACCAACTGTTGGAAAACGTCGGAACGTTCCCAGCCGCGTGCCATGTTGACCCTGCCGTTAGCTCGTTCTTTTCCAAAAGAACACAATCAGTCCAGCCAGCTTTTGCCAAATGATAAAGCACCGAGACCCCAACGACCCCGCCGCCGATAATGACCACCCTTGCAGTGGTTGGAAAATCAGACATCTATTCTCTCCTTAGTTGATCAAAAGTCTGGCTGCGATACCGCCAAACATAATTGCAGAAACTTTGTTTAGTATTTTTACTCTTGTTTTCAGGACATTGGCGAACAGGCCTGCCGCCAGCCCAAGTGCCAGCACGAACAGGAACCCGAAAAACTGAAATATTGCCCCCAGTATCAAGATTTGCATCCAGATAGGCCCTATTTCGGGGCCGGTGAATTGCGGAATAAAGGCAAAGATAAACAGTATGGTTTTGGGATTCAGCACATTGGTCAGAAACCCGCGTTTAACTGCACTTGCAATACTTGGGGCAGCGCGGCCTTTGCCCATATCACCTGTGCTGCGCCAAGCCTGTATTGCCAGATATGAAAGATAGGCCGCCCCTAGGTATTTTATTGCCTGATAGGATGCGGGATAAGCAAGTAAGATCGCTGAAACCCCGGCTGCGGCCAGCAAAACATGCAATGTTATCCCGATGTTTACGCCTAATGCAGCGGCCATACCAATGCGCGGGCCGCCAGAAATTCCGCTGGCTGAAATAAACATGAAATCCGCACCCGGTGTCAGATTCAGCAAAAATCCAGCCACAATAAAAGCGGTTATAACGGCTGGGTCAAATCCTGTTATTACATCCCACATGGCTATTGCTCACTTTGCGGCAGACCATCTGCCAATTCGTAATAATCACCTTTATCTGCCACATATATATGCTTTGCCGTTTTAATCCCCGTGGCCCCATCCAAGGTCCCGGATCCAACCGATGTCGCGTCTTCACCGTGGTGTTGCCAAAACAGACTGGCTCCACAGCCCGAACAAAATCCGCGCCGCGCCGTATCGGACGAGCGGAACCATTTCAACCCCGCATCATTGATAATCCGAAAACGGTTATTAGGCACTTGGGTCGCCGACCAATAATGCCCACTGGTTTTACGGCATTGGGTGCAATGACAGGCAACAGAGGGGCGCAACGGGCCATCCAATTCATAAGTAACTGCACCGCATTCACATGATCCTTTGTGTATTTCAGGCATCACATCCCCCTAATAAACCGGTGGTGCGATCACCCAGATCACAACCACATTTTCAAAATACGGGTTTTCCCATCTGTGCGGCTCGCCGCGTATGCGAAAGCTGTCGCCTGCATCAAGATCAAACTTATGTTCCCCGATCCAAAGCGTCAGGCGCCCAGAAATAATATACCCGACTTCCTGTGTCGGGCGCACTATCGGTTTCTTCAACGCAGCACCCGGCTGGAACACCGAATGAATAACCTCGAAGTCATCGGTCAGATCAGGCGATAGCAGTTCTTCAACCAACCCGTTTGTACCACCGATTTTGCGACGGGTATCTTTGCGCACAATACGCCCCAGCTCTTCTGAACGGGCCTCAGCCTGTCCGAAAAAGATCGAAATAGGCACTCCTAAAGCTTTGGAGATAGAGCGCAGTTCATCAATGGAGGGTTGCGAAATATCCCGCTCAACCTGACTCATCCATCCCACTGAACGCTCCAGTTTTTCCGAAAGCGCTATCAGCGTTAACCCGCGTGATTTGCGGATACTGCGTACATCCGCCCCAAGGCTACCTGAATTTTGCATATGATCGGCCATGACCCTTTTCATGAAATTTTCCTATAAATTTTCATATAGCCGAGGATTCGCACGCTTAAAAACGACTCATTCTGTCGCTCGTAAAGTTTCTTTAAAAAATTTGCTAAAAATTGTGATCCATGTCACTATAAAAGATCAACAATACCGTGTGATCCATGCTGCGTAACCCCGCTACATTCCCGAAAAATTCTTTTTTAGGCAGCCTCAACTTGGAAAGTTGGGATATATTATCAAAATCATGGACGCAGGCAGCCTATAAGTC
>CAZMMG010000178.1:0-5047 GCA_964567355.1 uncultured Neptunicoccus sp. | reverse complement strand
TTATGTTGGGTTGTTTTTTTCAAGGCTAAGGAGGCATTACGATTTCGCCTTAGGTTCCTGGGGTGTGGAAATGTGTTAAAGGACAGAAACGATAGGCAGGCCTTAGATGAAAGGTTGGTTCAAAGCCGGTTAAATTCTCATATTCAGTTTTAATGTCGGTTACAAATTTAAGAAATCCGCTTTTAAAAACAGGGTTTTGAAAGGCTTTCCAGGTAACCCGTTTAAGCAACAGAACCTCAGGGTCCGGCCCCGGCGGGAAGCGATCCGGATACATCATCGTCTGACCCAGGGCTTCGGCTGTAAAGCCATAAACCGGCCAACTTACATAAAGCTTATTCATCCCCAACAAGCGGCGCGACAACAGGGTTGTGCGCACATAACGCACCGCATCACCCTTGTAAAACTCCGCCGACTGATAACCGTAAAGATCGTTCATGATGGTCAGGGTCATCAAGTTCAGTGACCCGCCGATATTGACCGCGTTTTCTTCGGTTGGGCGGCTAAATTCCGCATCAAATTCACCCGCGATAGCGGCATCAAAAATTTCGCGCAATCGACCAAGTGCGGCATCATCTTTTGCCTGCCATCGGGACAATAATTTGCAACCTGTTGAGACATTAAATTCTTTGATCATCATTTTCATCCCTATCATGCACTTGATTGACATTTACTTAATTGGGCTTAGTTTGCAGAATTTATATGTAAAAAATAGCTGGAATAATTTGAGCCTTGCAATACAATAATTATATGAAGAACATTAGGTCCATACTTAATACACTCCCTGCTTTTATCGAGTCTGCACGCTTAGAAAGCTTTACTAAGGCAGGCAAAAGGCTTGGCATGGCGCAACCTTCGGTTAGTCGCTTTATTCACATCCTTGAAGCGAATATCGGGTTGGAATTATTTGACCGGAATCACAACCGTATAAGGCTTACAACGCATGGAAAAATGCTTTTTGATGCGGTAACGCTGGGGTTCGATCATATCAGTAGTACAGTGATAAACATGCAAGAAACCGCATCCGAATCCGTGCTTACAATTGGCTGCACACATGGGTTTTCGCATATGTGGCTGCAACAGCGGTTTCTGAAAGTTCAAGCCGCCCTGCCACAACATAAAATTCAGGTTGTCACGACCGATCACACTGCTTCCCTGACACATGAAGATGTGAATTGCGCGATACGTTTAGGGGATGGAAACTGGCCTGATTGCGATGCCAGATTTTTATTTTCCGAACAGGTATTTCCTGTTTGCACGCCAGAGTTTGCACAAAATAATAACATCGCCGATGTCAATGCGGTTACCCCGCAAAGGCTGCAGGATTTGCCACTATTGGTACAAGATGCAGGCGATTATGGCTGGTTGGGTTGGCGTGATTGGTTCGCGTGTCACGGGGTTTCGTATCAGTATGAAACCAATCAAAAACCGATTAACAATTACGCCTTTATCCTGCAGGCTGCAATGGAAGGTAAGGGAATTGCCCTGATGTGGGAAGGCTTGGACGCCCCATATCTGGAACGACACTGGCTGATAGAGCTAGGGCGATTACGTGTCACGACCAGGAATGCCTACTATCTGACATTCCCGAAAAACGACCCTAATATCGATGCTATCAGCCACGCATTTACTCTGTAAGCCGTTGCTTACTTTTTTTCGCTACCGTCTTTTGGCAGGTTAAACAGGCTGTCCGCATCAATCACTTTCTCAGCCTTTTTCGGTGCATCATTAGACAAGGTGAAGTTTTCAAAACCACTGACAGCGCTTGGCATTTTAGGCTCATCTGGCATATGCAGGGATTGCTCGGTCGAGATCAGCTTCATCCGCTCCTCTTCCGACATCACACCGCCTTCTTTTTCTTTTTTCTTGGCTGCTTTTTGTACGGCTGCATCCAGTTCCAATTGTTTGCACAGGCCCAGCGCCACAGGATCGATCGGTTGAATATTGGCTATATTCCAGTGCGTACGTTCCCGCATCGCCTGAATTGTCGGCTTGGTGGTGCCCACCAGTTTCGAGATTTGACCATCCGATAATTCGGGGTGGAATTTCACCAGCCACAGGATTGCCGCAGGCCGGTCTTGGCGTTTCGACAACGGCGTATAGCGCGGGCCACGGCGTTTTTGCTCGCCTTCGGCGGCGGCATAATACATCAGTTCCAGCTTATGGATCGGATTGTCCTCGGCCTTTTTGATCTCTTCACGGGTCAGCTGATTATTCGCAATCGGATCAAATCCCTTGATGCCCTGCGCCACTTCGCCGTCAGCAATGCCGTTAACTTCCAGTTCGTGCAATCCGCAAAAATCCGAAATCTGTTTGAAAGTCAAAGTCGTGTTGTCGACCAACCAAACTGCGGTCGCTTTTGCCATAATAGGTAGTGCCATTTTGCGTTCCTTTCGCATACATCTTGCCCGTGCCGAGAATCGGGTACCAGCCGCTAGGCTTGGCGAATTTTCCGTTTCAAGAGGGGAATTCAATGCCTATATAAAGCCGAATCACAAAAAGGGAAAGACTTAAATGATACGGATGATTTTGGCGCTTTAAATGCTTGTTTATAAATCGGTTTGCAAAATTGACCCGCTTTTTTTGTTAACATCCACGTATTTGAGCCCGGACGATTGCAGCAGCAACACAGTCCCATGACCGGACATTGTCCTGTTTTATGAGGCCAGTTTAGTTTGTTATGCCAGTAAATCCAGATCGAAATAGAAAGCCGTTCCCTTACCTTCTACGCTGTTAAATGCAATTTTTCCGCCATGGGCTTCTACCATGGTTTTTACGATGCTCAGGCCCAACCCGGTGCCGCCCTTTTGTCTTTTATCGCTTGAGTCAGCTTGGGTGAATTTATCGAATATCGTGGCTTGTGCGGCTTCGGGGATACCGCTTCCGTTGTCTTCAACCTGAACCCTTACCTTGCGATTTTCACATTTCAGTGAAATTTCTATGTCCTGACCTTTTCCTGAGAATTTGGCGGCATTTGACATTAGGTTGGACATGACTTGCATTAATCTGTCCTTGTCGCCATTGACCATAATCTTCTTGTCGATACCTTTGTATTTGAAGGCTACGCCATAAGTTTTGGCATACCCGTGGTTGGCCTCGATCGAGGAATGAACCAATTCACAGACATCCATCGGCTTAAATTTGAAATCCATTTTTCCTACAGATATTTTTTCGACATCCAAAATATCGTTAACCAGGCCTATAAGCCGGTCGCTATTTGAAAGAGCGATTGAAACAAGATGGCTAAGCTTGTCGTTCAATTCGCCTACGACACCTGAATTCATCACTCCCAAAGCTCCTTTTATCGACGTCAACGGCGTACGAAGCTCATGACTGATCGTCGCAACAAACTCTGCCTTGGCGGTTTCGGCAATTTTGCGCTCGGAAACATCCCGAACTGTCACAATTGCACCGGACTTACCTTCAAGGGGGTTGCCAAATAACCCCCCCGAAACGTCGACGGAAATCATGGAACCGTTCGCGGTTATTATTTCATCTTCGCATAATGCCCCCCGGCCACGGCCCGTTGCGAATCGTGCCACTGCAGGGTCGATATCAAATCCGTTGAACAGCCCTTGAAGGGCCGGTTCAGCCATTGTTCCGGGGCCAAGCTTGTCTTCTTTGCGGATGCAAACACAAAGCATATGCGACTGCATTCCAATTGTGAAGGGAACCAAACCGATAGACATTTCAATTTCGTAGCCGTCTTTATGTTGTGCTGTTAAACCGCGGCCATCGGCTATAAGACGCGCGTTTTGCTGTTTGAACTCCTTCGATATATAGTGATGGTGATCATTTCTGAACATTTTAGGGATCAATATTTCAAGTTGAGCTCCCTTTAGGTCAGCCATCACATAACCAAACGTGATTGCCGCAGCACTATTTGCTTGAGCAACAGTTCCGTCTTCGGCAATCAGCAGCAAGGGCACTTTTGTGTTTTCCATGAAAGTTACCGCTTGGTCGCTTGAAGTGAGCTTCATGGCCTCCAACTGGGTTTGCGTGAATAATAATTGCACTAATTTCTCAGAAGTTTTTTGTTCTTCTTCGGTTTTCGGCACAAATAGATCAACGAGTTTCTGACCGACTAATTTATCAGCTGTGGTTCTCCATAGTTTTTCGCTGGCTTGGTTTGCTCTGATGATGACACCGTGCATATCAATCTCGAACAAAGATTCATTCAAGGATTCGATTATGCTTTCAGTGTGCTCTTGGGCCTTTTTTAAATTGATTTCGGCCCATAGTTTCTTTTTTTCAGTATCTCTAAACACACGAAGAGTGTTTGCCATCATGCCGATTTCATTCTTGAATGCTGGTGCCGAAATACGGGTGTGAACATCACCTTTTGCCAATTTAATCATTGAACTTGTCAGCCCTAACAAGTTGTTGCGCAGTGCAGACCCAATAAAGCCGCTGATTACCGCGACCAGCGCAGCGATCAATAGGGTCAAACCCAGAAGGAATACAAAGTCATTGCGCACCCGGGAACTGTTGGCATGAATACTGGCATTTGCCCGATAGGACATATCCCCGAAACTGCTTGTGATACTTTGTAAAATCTTTTCCGAAATTTTGTCGGCGGCATGACCATCTAAAACATGATCCCTTGTCAGTTCTCTAATCTGTCTGAAACTGTCAACATATATCGGCATGGACAGTTTGATGACGATGCGGTCCACTGATGACAGGCTTGAAGTCTCGACATTTTTCATAAAAACCAGAATGGATTGTTCCCACATTTGGTAAAATTTCTCCTGTCTTCTGATAATGAAATCCTTTTCGTGACGGCGCATTTGCAGCATGTCTTCCATCAAAAAAGGATATTTACCCTTTATTCGTCTCTCAACAACATGCACGGCATTGCGCATGGAGCCACGCAAACCCACATTCTCCGAAAATCCGATATTGGAAATTTCATCGGCAGCGGACAGTTGACGCTCCTGCTAGCGTACCAACATCCAATCCACACTGTTAACTATTTCCCTATAAAACCACGGTATTTTTTTAGCTCATATTCATTTTCCACTCATCTATCAAATCGTCTTCTTACAAC
>CAZMMG010000177.1:0-5051 GCA_964567355.1 uncultured Neptunicoccus sp. | reverse complement strand
AGTCATTTGTCCGTAAATCTCGTCCGACATAATCGCAACATCGGGCCATACGTCTAGCCCCGCCACCAGCGCATCAATTTCCGCCTTCGGCGTTACCCCGCCGCAGGGGTTGGCGGGCGAATTGATAATTACTAAACTAGTTTTCTGGTTTAGTTGCCCCAAAACATCATCCGCCCGAAATGCAAACCCGTTTGCCTCCGTGATCGGAATAGGTACGGGCTTTGCCCCAGTAAACTCGATCATTGACCGGTAAATCGGGAAGCCAGGATCAGGATACATGATCTCTTTGCCAGGCGCGCCAAACATCAAGATTGCCATGAACATGGTAACTTTGCCGCCCGGCACGATCAGCACATTATCCGGTGAAACCGCTTCGCCCAGCCGTCGGTCAATATCCGCGGCAACGGCTTCACGCAGTTCGGCAATTCCCGTAGCCGCCGTATAACCGTGATGCCCATCACGCAGGGCTTTGACTGCCGCCTCGACAATATGCTCGGGCGTGCGAAAATCCGGCTGACCTATACCTAGATTGATAATATCGCGTCCCTCAGCTACCAAAGCCTGTGCACGCGCCAAAACTGCAAATGCATTTTCTTCGCCAATGCGCCCGAAACCTTCGTTTAGGTGCAATTCCATCCCTTAGCCCTCATTGATAATAGTCGCATCATGCCTGATCGGAAAGTTTACTGAGCGCGCAATAAAACACAAGGCACCGACCCTGCCATGCAACTGTTTTGCCAGCTCGCCATCCCCCGCCGCTATGGTTACGATAGGCGAAAGCAGCACCCGCGAAAACTGCCCGCCGCCATCCGCATTCATTTCCATTTCACCGGTCGCATGATCGCGGTAATCCGACACCACAATCCCCGCATCAAAACACAAGTGCAAATACCAAAGCTTGTGGCAGGTTGCGACCGAAGCCAGCAACATTTCTTCGGGATTCCACCGGGTTTTATCGCCGCGAAACGCAGGATCAGCCGACCCCGATATATCCGCCTTACCCGCAGACCGGATCAAATGATCGCGTTTATAGCCCGCATACTCTGCCGTGCCAAAACCAAGGTTGCCTACCCACTCAATATCCACCGCATAGGAATGTATCTTTTTTGCCATTACTATCTCTACTATCTCTCGAATTCACCTTTCGTATAAGTCTTGCCGCATCATATGCCAAGCCGATAAATCAACCATATGGTTGACCTTTGCACCCGCTTCGCGATAGGCAAAACAGATGTCACACACTCTTGATCTAGTCTTTGCGGCACTTGCCGACCCGACACGCCGCGAAATCCTGACCATGTTGTTAGAAGATGATATGGCAGTAACAGACGTGGCCGACCCGTTCGAGATATCCCTTGCCGCCATTTCCAAACACCTGCAAATCCTGACCCGCGCCGGCCTGATCGCACAGGAAAAACGCGGCCGGGTGAAATGGTGCAAATTGCAGATGCATGCGATGAAAGACGCGGCCCTATGGATGGAAAGCTTCGGGCAGTTTGAAAGTGTTAATCTTGATGCTTTCGAAGCTTTTCTGGAGCAGCAAACAATTCAAATAAAATGATTCTGAAATTCTGCAGAGACCTTGCCCGATATTAACCCCTCGCACTGATAATCCGCCTATCATTATGATACTCAAAATCGGGGTACACGTGTCCGTTCGCATTTTTGTTTTCTTTATATGGCTGATTTTTGCCGCCCTACCCGTGCAGGCACAATGGACATCGCTGTTCAACCCTCAAAACCCCACATTTGAACCGCTGACCAAGGCAGAAACCGCCTATGCGCGTACCGCATGGGGCTATTTTACCGCCAATACAGACCCAAATACCGGACTGGTGCCCTCGGTGCTCCATTTCAAATCCATAACCATGTGGGATCAGGGTGCTTACCTTTTAGCCACGGTTTCGACCTATCGATTGGGGATCATCACGCGCGATGAGGCATCGGGGCGGATGTTGCGCACCATAACCAGCATCATGCGCCTGCCGCTTTACAAAAACATGCTGCCCAACAAAGCCTATAATATTTCAACTCTGAAAATGACTGATTACGCCAATCACGAAACCCCAAACGGCATCGGCTGGTCGGCACTGGACATCATGCGCTTCATGTCTGGGTTGCTGGCCGTCACAGAAACCTTTCCCGAACTTTTGCCCGCCGCCCAGAATCTGCTCGATAACTGGGATTTGCCGCAACTGGTAGAAGCAGGGCGCTTTCGCGGCCTTGCTGTGCGCGGTAAAGCCAATGGACGGTATGTGCAAGAAGGCCGCATCGGCTATGAACAATACGCAGGGCGCATCGGGTTAAAGTTGGGGTTGCCGGTCAAACTGGCCTCCGAATATGCACCTATTTTACGCTGGCAGGGCTATTACGGCATGAATTTGCCGGGCGATATGCGCTCATTGGATACCCACGGTGTCGCCGCCGTTACCACCTCCGAGCCATTTATCCTAGAGGCGCTTGAATTCGGTTGGCGCGATCAGGCTTTCAAAGTCGCATCTGCAGTGTTCGACGCCCAAATCCTGCGTTACAATCAAACTGGTCAACTGACATCCCTGTCTGAAGACCACATCAAAGGCCCGCCATATTTTGCCTATAACGGGGTCTTGGTTGGCAAAGCCCCGTTCATCAGCGTCACCGCCAAACGGGTGGACATATCCGACAAACGCGGCCTGTCGACCAAAGGCAGCTTCGGCTGGTGGGCATTGCTACGCCACCCCTACACATTGGCACTGCTTGACAGCCTGAAAAATTTACAAACCAAAGAGGGCTGGTATGCGGGCCTGTTCGAGGCCGACATGTCCGCCAACGCCATCCTGACCCTGAACACCAACGCGGTGGTATTAGAAGCCCTGCACTATAAGGCTTTCGGACCTTTGGTGCGGTGACCCTCATCGCGCAGCAACATTATCAAGGCCGCAATCGTCGCCGCCACCCCCAGAAACATCAGTGCCGGCGGCACGGTGCCTGTCAGAACAAACTCCCACGCGATCACCCATGTCGGCGTCAGGTATGTATAGGCCATCACCTTGGCGCTTGGCAGATGCATAGTGGCGTATTGAACCAGAAAAAACGTGACCGAACTGGCGCAGATCGCCAGATAAAACAGCGTTGCCCAGAAATACCACGGCAACACCGACCAGTTGGTTTTCATCAGGTCGGGCGCACCTAAAAGACCCAGAATAACCAGCCCCGCAATGATCATTCCAAAGGTAAACACAATCACCGGCTCGCCGCGATTCAGCTTGCGCACTAAAGGCGTGTAAAGCGCATGTGCGATACAGCCGACAAAGAAAATCAGCTCGCCGTGCCCGATGTCAAATCCCAAAAGCGCGTTTATATCGCCGCCGAATATCACCCATAACGCGCCCACCGCCCCGATCATCAGGGCTGCAGCCATCCAAAACGTAGTGATCTGGCGCAATAAAAAATACCCGAAAAACGCCGACATAATCGGCGTCAATGTAAACACCGCCGCCGCCGACACTGGCGACGCGGTTTTCAGCCCCTCGAACATCAACCCGAAATAAATCGCAAACAACCCGCCCAGCATAAGATACCGCCAGGGCGCATCAAAATAGCGCAGCTTCAGCCCCGGCCCAAGCGCGGCAAAGCTACCCACAACCACACCCGATATGGCAAAGCGCAGGGCCATCAACGCGGTCGGTTCCATCAAATTCGCAATACGCGTGCCAAAACTGAACGAACCTGCAATCAGCAGGGAAAACAACAGCATGGCCATGTGGCCCGTTTTTGTAGTCGATGGGGTCATGCTTCGCACCTTGGTGAGTTTCGCCAAAGGTGCAACTGAAAATTACCGCAGGGGGAAATATTTTGCCAAAAACCCTTCCAGTGCAGCCCAGTATTCGGCCCTGTTTTTGATCAACAGGGCACTGGCCCCATGCTTGCCCGCACCTTTGGGCTTAAACACCACAAAGGGGGAGTTGATAACCCTGGCAATAGAACCGACCCGCCCCATTTCACTGCGTGCCGCTGTCAGGAAAACCGGCACCGTTATCTTGGCAGCGGCCTTACGGACACGGTGTTTGTTGGAAAAATACTCACCCGGCGAAAATGATAGTACCGCATCCGCAAACCCCAGATTGTCACCTGCCGCAACCAACACAAGCGAAGACGAATAGGACGAGCCTAAAATGGCAAGTTTACCGGCTTTCATTACACGCCGCGCATAAATTCCCGCAGCGATGATGTCGGGTAATGCGGCCTCATAACCCGGATTGCGGCCAAAGCGCGCTGCGGTTTCATTGCGCACCCCGTTGAAGCTACCGCCCGAGCGTTGATCAACCGCCAAGGTGCGATACCCAAGAGCCTGCAAACGCGGCGCAATATCACGGTATTCACCCCGGCTGGCCCCTGCCATATGATAAAGCACAATCACCGGCCCCTTGCCCTTGCCGCCTCTGTCCGCCGTGATCAATACCCCGTCACCGGCTTGGAACTGCACTGTTTCGGCAATTGCCACCTCGCCAAAGACAGGCAGAACGAACAGAATAAACAAAAACAGACGCATGGGGCAGATCCTTTCACTTTCAGGCGGGATATGTAGCACAGGTATCCGGCGCACGCGAATAACAAACCTGCGGGGGTTTGTTTCAATACCAACTGTTGACTCCCCCCCAACGCGCCGCTAAATACCCCCAATCCATAAAGAAGTGCCAAACTTCTGGTCTCAGGATCACCACCAGTCAGCGAGTTTCGCCCACTGGTGTATTTTGCGTTTGGCCAAATACTTCTTATATATGGTGTAGCTTTTAACGGTCGAAAGGGCCTGTAGATATGTTTGAAAATCTATCCGATCGCCTTTCGGGCGTCTTTGACAAACTAACCCGCCAAGGGGCCTTGTCCGAGGATGATGTCTCGGTTGCCCTGCGCGAGGTTCGCGTTGCTTTATTAGAGGCCGACGTTGCACTACCCGTTGCGCGCGATTTCGTCAAAGCCATTCAGGAAAAAGCCACTGGCCAAAATGTCACAAAATCGGTGACCCCCGGCCAGCAAGTTGTCAAAATTGTGCATGATGAATTGGTGCATTT
>CAZMMG010000176.1:0-5054 GCA_964567355.1 uncultured Neptunicoccus sp. | reverse complement strand
ATTCAGATTAATATTTATAAGTAGGGACAAGGCAAAACTGAAGCGACGTGTTCGATATACATCGCCGGTTTATAAAATTTACAGCAGTGTAGAAAAATGAACTTTGATATTGCCATCCGGGTAACGGAAATACTTTTGGCGTTAGCTTTTATCCAACAAAGTGCCGAACATCTTGTCGGGCCACGAAATGAACAGATATTATTCACACTGCGTCTTGTTTTAAGTGTTTTGCTTCTGTTTGGCATTCAAACCCAATGGGTTCTTCTCGCACTGGTTATTATGGGGTTGTTTGTTCTGAAACGCTTTCAGGGGCCCTATAATGGCGGTAGTGACCGCATGGGTCTGTTGATCCTGTGCTGCTTATGCACGGTGTATTTCATTCCTTCATTTGCGTGGCAGGAAGTAATTTTTGCTTATCTGGCGCTACAATTGGTGCTGTCATATTTCATCTCGGGATGGGTTAAAATCATTAACCCGGACTGGCGAAATGGCCGCGCACTTCAAGATGTTTTCCGATTTTCGGCATATCCTGTCAGTGAAGAGTTGCGCATGTTTGCAAAGCGGCCGCAGCTTTTATGGGGGATGTCCTGGGCGGTTATGCTGTTTGAGTTGCTATTTCCTATTTCTTTGCTGAGCAAGGAAACATTAATATGCGCACTTGTGATCGCTGCGTTGTTTCATTTGGCCAATGCCTGCTTGTTTGGCTTAAATCGGTTTCTTTGGATTTGGATTGCAGCCTACCCATCTATCCTTTGGCTTCAGCATAGGATTTTTGGGTTTGGCTGATTTTGATGTGAATGCGGCACTGGGGTGGGCAAACGTAAAGTGGGCTTATGCCTTGTCCAGCGAATAGCCAAAGCCGCGCACAGTGCGGATATATTCGGCATCTGACACCGCGTTTAGTTGTTTGCGCAGCCGCCCGATATGCACGTCGATGGTGCGGGTCTCCACGTCGAGCGCATTGCTCCAGACCCGTTCTAGAAGTTGCTCGCGCGAAAACACCCGTCTGGGGGATGTGATGAGCACACGCAGCAATTTGAATTCCAGCGGGCCAAGATGAACCGGCTTTCCGCCGAAGCTGACCACATGGCGGGATAAATCCATCAACAATTGGTCATGGGCCAACATATCCAGACCGTTGCCGCCTTTGGAGGCCCGCAACGTGGCGCGCACCCGGGCCAACAGTTCTTTGATTGAATAGGGTTTGACGATATAGTCATTGGCGCCAGTATCCAGTCCGCGCACTTTGTCTTCTTCCTCGCCGCGTGCTGTCAGCATGATAACGGGAATGCTTTTGGTGTCTTTGGCCCGTTTGATCCGTCGGCATATTTCGATGCCGGATGTTTCGGGCAGCATCCAGTCAAGAAGAACCAGATCGATATCGGTTTCCTGCAAAATCAACAAACCTTCTTCGCCAGTATCGGCTTTGAATACATTATAACCCTCGACCCCCAGATTGTAACTGAGCAGTTCAAGTTGCGATGGTTCGTCCTCGACGATCAGAATTTTAGGGCCGCTTACAGGCATTATGTGGTTTTCCTCAAGTGCAATAAACCGATGATTGCGATTTATCTGTTTATTGCAACAGTTTTATGACGCTTTAACCCCCTGCCGCCAACAGCGCGGCATTGCCGCCCGCCGCTGTGGTGTCGATGCATACATGGCGTTCCAGAACACATCTTTTACCAACATCATTGGCATCGATCAGTGGGATCAGAGCGCCGGTGTGGGTTGCAAGAGCTGCCCGCGCGGTGCGAATAGCCGCATCATCGGCCCAAAGAACCACCGCATCAAAGCCTTGCAAACCGCCCAGAAATTTCAGCGGCATGCCCTGCGCTATAACCCCTGAACAGCCCGCCGCTTCGGCCTCTTTGGCCTGTTCTTGGGCTTGTGTCAGGCTTGGCCCCAAGCATAGAACCACGCCGCGCCCATATGTGGTAAGCTGGTTCAACTCGCCCGTTGGCCCCGGTAATATGCAACTATTTATGGCCTTGCGGGCGGGATGTTTCAGGTTTGAAAGACGGTTTTGGATGTCATTTAATGCTATATCGATTTCTTCATAGGGTGGTGTTGCAGCCGGATCTGGCATCACGAAACGGCTTAGATATTGCGGCCCGCCCGCCTTTGGCCCAGTGCCGGATAATCCTTCGCCACCAAAGGGTTGCGAGCCAACGACCGCACCGATCTGATTGCGGTTCACATATATATTGCCGACATTCAGGCTGTTGCACAAACGGTTCACAAAGCTGTCTATGCGCGAATGCACCCCGAAAGTCAGCCCGTAACCGCTGGCATTGATCGCCTCGATGACTTTGCCCACATCTTTGGCTTTATAGGTTGCGATATGTAGAACCGGGCCGAATATTTCTTCTTTCAAATCCTCAAGCCCACCAACCTTTATCGCCGTTGGCTTGACGAATGTGCCACTGCTGGGCACCGCGACTTGGTGCAAGATACGCCCCTCATCCGCGGCTTTTTTGATATGCGCGTTGATCTCGTCCAAAGCGGTTGGGGTGATTACGGGGCCAATATCTGTGGCCACATCCCATGGATCGCCGGCGATTTGCGCGTCCATTGCGCCATAGAGCATTTCAAGGAATTTGGGCGCGATATCCTCTTGCAGGTAAAGCATGCGCAGGGCCGAACAACGTTGACCTGCAGATTGAAAGCTAGAGGCCACAATATCGCGCACCGCTTGTTCGGGCAGGGCGGTGCTGTCGACGATCATCGCGTTCAGCCCGCCAGTTTCTGCTATCAAAGGTGCGGTTGCCTTGCCAGTTTTGGCAACCGAGCGGTTGATATGTTGTGCTGTTGCGGTCGAGCCGGTAAAGCAAACCCCGCCAATGTTGGGGTCGGCCACAATCAACGCACCGACCTCGCGCCCCGAGCCGATCAGCAGTTGCAAAGCACTGCGCGGCACACCGGCCTGATACATCAGCTCAACCGCACGGGTGGCAATGATCGGGGTCGGCTCAGCCGGTTTTGCCAGAACCGCGTTGCCGACAGACAGGGCGGCGGCTATTTGACCGGTAAAGATCGCCAGCGGAAAGTTCCACGGCGAGATACAGGCGAAAATACCGCGCGCGGTGCGGGCATCATGGTTGGCGGATTGGGCAGCGTAATAGCGCATGAAGTCCACCGCCTCGCGCAGTTCCGAAATGGCGTCGTTTAGGGTTTTGCCGGCTTCGCGTGTTAGAATGGTGAAAAGTTCCGCGAAATTTTCCTCGTAAAGATCTGCGGCGCGGTTCAGTACGGCTGCGCGTTCCTGTTGAGTGGCATCCCATGGCGTAGCGGCCCTGATTGCAGCTTTGCTGTCCGTGCCGTTGGCAAGGGTCACATGCCCGACAATATCTTTCGGATTGGCAGGGTTGAAAACCGCATGGCTTTGCCCCGATGGTTTGCCTTTTGCAAGTTGGGCCGCAACTGTCCACCGGGTTTTGGCAAAGGGTTCCCGGGCCTTTATGATACGCGCCAGATCCGTAACGCTGGTCAGGTCGAACCCCAAAGAGTTCACCCGCTCGGGTCGGAACAGATCAACCGGCTTTATCACGCCCGCGCTGGCCTGATCCTTGGTTTTTTCCCAAGCCTCAAACGGGTCATGCACTACTTCGCTTGCAGGAATATCCTTGTCAACAATCTGGTTTACGAAAGAAGAGTTCGCACCGTTTTCCAACAGCCGGCGCACCAGATAGGCCAGCAAATCATCGTGCACACCGACGGGGGCATAGATGCGGCAGCGGGTTTTGTTTTTGGCCATGACCTGATCGTAAAGCCCGCCACCCATGCCGTGTAAGCGCTGGAATTCAAAACTGTTTTCGGCTGTGGCCATATCCAATACGGTTTGCACGGAATGGGCGTTATGGGTGGCAAATTGCGGGTAAATCCGCGCGTTCATATTCAGCAGTTTTCGCGCACAGCCGACATAGGAAATGTCGGTGGCGGTTTTCTTGGTGAACACCGGAAAACCCGGCAAGCCGTCCACTTGGGCGCGTTTAATTTCGGTATCCCAATAGGCGCCCTTGACCAGCCGCACCATGATTTTGCGGTCCAGCTTTTCCGCCAATGCGTGCAGCCAGTCCAGCACATGGGGTGCGCGTTTCGAATAGGCCTGCACCACAACCCCGAACCCGTCCCAGCCGGCAAGGCGGGGGTCGGATAGAACTGCCTCGATTATGTCGAGCGACAGATCCAGCCGGTCGGCTTCTTCGGCGTCGATGTTCAGCCCCATATTAGCGGCGCGCGCCTGCAAGGTCAGCTCTAGCGTGCGTTTGACCAACACGTCCATGACCTGTTGTTTTTGCGCCAACTCATAGCGTGGATGAAGCGCCGAGAGTTTGATCGAAATGCCGGGGTTTTGGCGCACATCGCCACTTTTGCATTGTGTTGCCAGATAGCTGATTGCATCGGCGTATGACTTGACAAAACCACGCGCATCATGGTCGGTCAGGGCGGCTTCACCGAGCATGTCATAGGAATAGGTATAGCCTTTGATCTGCATCGCGGTTCCGCGTTCTACTGCTTCGCGAATGGTTTGGCCCAAAACGAATTGGTTGCCCATTTCTTGCATTGCGGCTTTGACCGCGCGGCGAATAACCGGTTCGCCCACCCGTTTGACCAACCGCCCCATAGAGTTGGAGATACTGGCTTCTTCCTTGGCGCTCAGAACCTTACCGGTCAACATCAAGGCCCATGTCGAGGCGTTTACCAACGAGCTGTCGGAATGTCCTATATGCTGTTTCCAGCTTTTCGCCGACAGTTTATCCTCGATCAGATCGTCCATAGTTTTGGCATCGGGCACACGTAACAGGGCCTCGGCCAGACACATCAGAGCCACGCCCTCACTGGTGGAAAGCCCGTATTCGGCCAGAAACACCTCCATCAGCCCCGGGTTTTTTCCGGCACGGATGGCTTCGACGATTTCAGCGGCCCGTTGCACGGTTTGGCGCCGGACGGCGGCGGTTAAATCGGCTGATTTGATCAGGCTATGAACGCAAGCCTGCTCATCGGATAAGTGATGTTTGCGGATTTTTATACGGTTAGGGGCAAGGGAGGTC
>CAZMMG010000175.1:0-5058 GCA_964567355.1 uncultured Neptunicoccus sp. | reverse complement strand
ACACACTTATAACGATCGTTTAGTGTGGTTGCGCGGCCCATAGAGCAAACGATTGGAGTAGTGAGATGCGTAATAAAAAACGTTGGTTAAAGCAGGTTATTAAAGCAGCGGCAAATCAGCAGTTTAAAATGCCACGAAAGCCGGATACTCGCCCAGTGGCCTTTTCGGATGCCAATAAAAGCTACGAATATGCCCACGCCGCCTAAGGCCGGGGTATCAAATTTTAATCACTGAAAACGGCACACCCGGTTTGTCTTTGGCCTCGCGAATCACCAGCGATGTTTTCACGCTCGCGACATTTTTGGCAGAGGTCAGTTCTTCGGTAATAAAACTTTGAAAACTGGATAAATCAGGCGACAGGCACTTCAGGATAAAATCTATTTCGCCATTGAGCATATGACACTCGCGCACCAGCGGCCAGTTGTGACAGCGGGTTTCAAACGCGCTTAAATCCACCTCCGCCTGAGAGTGCAGACCGACCATGGCAAAGGCTTTGACCTTAAAGCCCAGTTCCTTTTCATTCACAACCGCGTGAAATCCCTGAATATGCCCATGTTCCTGCAAGGCACGGATACGGCGCAGACAGGGCGGCGCAGAAATGCCCACAGCCTTGGCCAAATCAACATTCGTCATCCGCCCGTCTTCTTGCAACATGGACAGCAGTTTAAGGTCGATTTTATCAAGTTTGGTAGAGGCCATAGCATGCCTTCTCATTTTTGCGTGTGCGTAATTATAAACACATTTCTAACAATAGATAAAGCAATGTATAATATTTATTATAGCCCCCTCCTGCTTAAGCATGGCTTTCCCTTTTATCTATGTCTGACTATATAACCTGCAAACCTTAAAAATAAGTGAGTCCATTCATGTCCGATACCCGCCACACAAAACTACTGATCATAGGCTCCGGCCCAGCGGGATATACCGCAGGTGTTTACGGCTCACGCGCCATGCTGGAACCAATATTGGTGCAGGGCATTGAGCCGGGCGGACAGTTGACCACAACCACTGAAGTTGAAAACTGGCCGGGTGATACCGAAGTGCAAGGCCCCGATCTGATGCTACGCATGGAAGCCCATGCCAAAGCGGTGGGAACCGAGATTATCGGCGATATAATCACCGATCTTGATCTGTCAAAACGCCCGTTCACCGCCATCGGCGACAGCGGCACCACCTACAAGGCTGACGCGGTCATTCTGGCCACGGGGGCGCGGGCCAAATGGTTGGGATTGCCCACAGAAGAAAAATTCAAGGGCTTTGGCGTGTCGGCCTGCGCCACTTGCGACGGGTTCTTTTACAAGGGTCAGGAAATCGTTGTCATCGGCGGCGGTAACACGGCGGTGGAAGAGGCTTTATTCTTGACCAATTTCGCCTCCAAGGTGACATTGATCCACCGCCGCGATGAATTGCGCGCCGAAAAAATCCTGATCGACCGTTTGATGAAAAATGATAAAATCGTGCCCTTGTGGTTTCATGAATTGGTCGAGGTTACCGGCACCGATATGCCGCTCGGTGTAGAGGCCGTGAAGGTTCAGCACACCAAAACCGGCGAGATCACCGAAATTACCTGTAAAGGTGTGTTTGTCGCCATCGGTCACACGCCCGCCAGTGAATTGGTTAAAGACCAGCTGGAAACCCATATGGGCGGCTATGTCAAAACCAAACCCGACAGCACCGCCACCTCTATTCCAGGTGTCTTTGCTGCAGGTGATCTGACCGATCATCTATACCGGCAGGCGGTCACATCTGCGGGTATGGGCTGTATGGCGGCACTGGAAGCGGAACGGTTTATAGCAGAACAGGACTAGAAAAAGTAAATGGTTCCATGGTTGGATTGGCCCGTGAACCCCTGTTCCAACAGGGGCATTTTAACCACGATTTCGTCCTATTTTAGCCACTGAAACTTGTATTATCCGCGCTTGGGTGTATTTGACACATAATATTCAAATCTGGAAACGACAATGACTGCAGAAAACCTATTACCCGTACCTGAACTTTACGCCCCCTTTGATGAGGCGGATAAACTAAAGCAAGAAGCCGGCGAATTGCCGTCATGGGATCTGACCTCGCGTCAAATTTGTGACCTTGAACTGCTGATGAATGGCGGGTTTTATCCGCTTACCGGCTTCTTAGGCGAAGCAGATTACACATCAGTCGTTGAAAACATGCGATTGAAAAATGGCGCGTTATGGCCAATGCCGATCACATTGGATGTGGAACAGGATTTTGCCGATAAGCTGAAAGCCGGCCAACGCATTGCCCTGCGCGATCTTGAAGGGGTGATTTTGGCGATTTTGGATGTCTCCGACATCTACACACCCGACAAAGCTAAAGAGGCCGAAATGGTTTTCGGGGCCGATGACAGTGCCCACCCAGCGGTGAATTACCTGCACAACACCGCCGGTGCGGTTTATCTAGGCGGCAAAATTACCGGTATCAACACCGTCACCCATTACGATTTTCGCGCACGCCGCGACAGCCCCAACGAATTACGCTCGTATTTTCGCAAACTCGGCTGGCGGCGCATCGTCGCGTTTCAAACCCGCAATCCCTTGCACCGCGCACACCAGGAACTGACCTTTCGCGCCGCAAAAGAAGCCCAAGCCAACCTGTTGATCCACCCTATCGTGGGCATGACCAAACCGGGCGATATTGACCATTTTACCCGCGTACGCTGCTATGAAGCAGTGCTGGATCAATACCCGTCATCGACCACATCGATGAGCCTACTGAACTTGGCCATGCGCATGGCCGGCCCGCGCGAGGCGGTTTGGCACGGGCTGATCCGCCGCAACCACGGCTGTACCCATTTTATCGTTGGCCGCGATCACGCAGGCCCCGGCAAAAACAGTCAGGGCGAAGATTTTTACGGACCTTACGATGCGCAAGACCTGTTTCGTAAACATCAAGATGAAATGGGTATCGAAATGGTCGATTTCAAGCACATGGTCTATGTGCAGGAACGCGCCCAATACGAGCCGATCGATGCGATTGAAGACAAAGATAATGTCACTGTGCTGAATATCTCGGGCACCGAATTGCGCCGCCGCTTATCGGAAGGTCTGGACATTCCTGAATGGTTCTCTTTCCCGGCTGTGGTCAAGGAATTGCGCCGCTCGAAACCGGCCCGTTCCAAACAGGGTTTCACTGTGTTCTTCACCGGCTTTTCCGGCTCGGGAAAATCTACCGTTGCCAATGCGCTGATGGTCAAACTGATGGAAATGGGCGGGCGTCCCGTGACGCTTCTCGATGGCGATATCGTACGTAAAAACCTGTCAAGCGAGCTGGGCTTTTCCAAGGAACACCGCGACCTCAACATCCGGCGCATCGGTTATGTTGCTTCCGAAATAACCAAAAACGGCGGCATCGCGATTTGTGCGCCGATCGCACCCTATGCCACAACGCGGCGCGCAGTGCGTGAAGATATCGAAGCGTTCGGCGCCTTTATCGAAGTGCATGTGGCAACTTCCATTGAAGAATGCGAACGCCGTGATCGCAAGGGGCTGTATAAGCTGGCCCGCGCCGGTAAAATCAAGGAATTCACAGGTATTTCAGACCCTTATGATGTTCCTGAATATCCGGAAATTAGTCTTGAAACCGAAAATGTTGCGGTTGACAACTGCGCCCATCAGGTGATTTTGATGCTGGAAAGCATGGGGCTGATCAAGGGGTAAAAACCACACAGACAAGATTTTATAACGGGCGGCCTCTTTACAGGGCGGCCCGTTTTTTTATTCTGCCAGCAGACATGAAAGGCAGATAATGACCAATAACGACAACACCAAAATCGCAACCGAGGCCAACCGCAAGGCTTGGGACATATCAGCCAAGCATCATCGCGATACCGATCAATGGCGCGACATGGTGGCAACTGTGGCCAGCTCTGATTTTTCCTGTTTCAGCCCCACAATGACTACAGCCCTGAACCAGCTACAACTGGCTGGTAAATCCGTGGTTCAAGTGGGTTGCAATAACGGGCGTGAAGTGTTTTCGCTATCTTCTTTTGGGGTAAAGAATGCGCTCGGGATTGATCAATCAGGCAGCTTCATTAAGCAGGCACATGAATTAGGTGAAATCGCACAAAAGCCCGTCAATTTCATCTGTGCCGATATTTACAATCTACCACCTGAAACACCACATGGGTTTGATATGGCTATGATCACAATCGGGGTGCTTAATTGGATGCCCGACCTGTCCAAGTTTTTTACAATCATTGCCGGGCTGTTGGCCAATGATGGCCAGTTGATCATTTATGAAACACATCCTTTTCTAGAGATGTTCAATCCAACGGCAAAAGACCCGTTTCACATGGAGAATTCTTACTTTGAGTCCAAGCCATGGATTGAAACAGAAGTCATCACCTACGACGCATCAACCCCCGAAGGCGGGGCAGAAAGCTATTGGTACAGCCATACCTTAAGCCATATTTTCACCAGTATATTGGATGCGGGTTTTTGCATCACACGGTTTGAAGAATTCGCGCATAACAATCGCGAAGAAGATTATGCCGTCTATGAAAACCAAAGCGCACAATTGCCGATGTGTTATATTTTACAAGCCGCTAAGGGTTAGCGCACATATCTAATGCACGCTCACCGGCGTAAAATCATTGGTACGCGCCACGTCAAAAGCCAGATCACGGTCTTTGACCAAGGCCAGCCGCTCGCCGTCTTCAGCATGGATCGCATAGACGGTATCAAAACTGCTGATTTCCGCGCGTAGTTCATCAGGCAATTCAGCCTTTTTAACTGTGCGGACATAAACCTTGCGTTCAATGCCGTATTTGGAAAAGTCGAATTTCGTATTCATATGCTGCCTCTATTTCTTTTTTATTGTGATGGTTTGAACTACCGCATCCGGCATTGAGCGTTGCAAATCCACATGCAACAAACCGTTCTCCATCGATGCTCCTGCTACCTCGACACCTTCTGCCAGAACAAAACTGCGCTGGAACTGCCGCGCGGCAATGCCGCGATGCAAAAATATACGATCCTCCACGTCATCCACTTGCCGACCCCTGATCACCAGTTGCGCATTTTCCAATGTGATCGACAGGTC
>CAZMMG010000174.1:0-5117 GCA_964567355.1 uncultured Neptunicoccus sp. | reverse complement strand
TTCTTGCGCCGCGCCAGTGCACACCCGGTATCTCCGCGAGCTCCTTGTGCGCATCCGTCGTGTTTGTGTACGACACCGACATTATACTGGGCAGCGGCATAGCCCTGTTCGGCGGCCAAGCGGTACCATTTCAGGGCTTCGGTATAATCTTGTGGAACGCCCCAGCCGTTATCGTACATCCCGCCCAGATTATTCCGGGCAGAGGCAGCCCCCTGTTCGGCGGCCAAGCGGTACCATTTTATGGCTTCTTTATCGTCTCGCTGAACACCCAGACCGCTGTGGTATATCACCCCCAGATCATATTGCGCCGTGGCATCGCCCTGTTCGGCCAGCGGCTGCCATTCTTTCAATGCGGTAGCAAAGTCGCCTTTTTGCGCGGCTTCCAGCCCCTTTTGAAAATCAGCCCCGTAGGCCGGGGTCAGGGTCAGGGTGGCAAGGGTGGCCAAAAGCAGTTTACGCATGAGTTATCTCCGTTGATACAGGCGATAAATGCCAGCTTTACTGCGAAGTCAATAGTTCCGCTAACGCTGATCGTAATACAACCCCACCACATGTTCGGCCTCGGCAAAGAACAACCAGCGGGCGACAAACAGGCCGATTACATGCAAGGATATGACCAGAAGGGCTGTGATGTGGCTGGCCGGTATGAAGGCTAGAATCAACACCGGAATGATACCGATGCAAAGGGCGGCGATGACCCGCAGTTTCAGCCCATGTTTGCGGCCAATGACAAACACCATTTCGCGGGTCAGATAGTTTTCACCCGAATGCGGGCTTTCCAGCAGGCGGACTTTGCCCAAGGGGCCAAGCCCCGTAGCAGTCTCGATACTGTGGCCTGCAATGCCAAAGGCCAGATCCCCGCGCAGCCATGACAGGATTTGGATGGCGGTTAATATGGTCAGGGTTAGCGCCGCAAATGCTAGTTGTGCGGCCAGTAGTGCCCCGCCTGCCAGCGCGTATAGCACGAACAAAACCGGTGTTGAGGACATATGCCAGCGCGGCACGGTTTTCAGTTGCGCGTAAATCATCGAGGTACAAAAAACCGCCGCAATGCTTAAAATACTGCCCAACCAGCCCAAGGGGGCGATGCGTATATTTGCGAAAATCAGTAATGCTGCGTAAAGCCCCAGCACCAGAAGGGCTGCCACGGAAACCACACCTTCACGGCTAAGCCATGATGTGCGCCATTGCGAAAACGCTTTCATCGCACGTTCGGGGTGGCCCAAGTGAAAGGTCGAGGCCAACAGGCCGCCTACGGCCAAGGCATAGGCGATGAAGAAAAACCCGAATGCGCCCCATCCAGCAACGGCGGGCCTGTCCAAGCCCAGAAAGAACAGCAGGCCAAAGCCCAAGCCCGAAAGCGATGTGAAGATTATCACGGATGCGGCGGGTTGCATATCAAAGGGCCTCCAATGCTTTATCGAGCCAGCCAAGCAGACCCTTCGGGGTGTCGGCGACCGGTTCCAGAAACGGGGCCAGAATATCAATGTCGCCGTCTGTATCAATGTCGGCTTTGGGACGCGGTGGCAGGTAACGGTTCACTGGCTTTGTGGCTTGATCGGGCATCAGTTCGATACCGCCGCGCTCTGCGGACAGGCGTGACACGTTACTGTCGGGGTCGGCAAAATCGCCAAAATGCCGCGCATTGGCGGGACATGTGCGCACGCATGCTGGCTCGCGGTCTATTTCCGGTAGGTTTTCGTTATAAATGCGATCGACACAAAGCGTGCATTTTTTCATCACCCCTTCGGCGGCATCCAGTTCGCGGGCACCATAAGGGCAGGCCCATGCGCACAGGCCGCAGCCGATACAATCGCTTTCATTGACCAGAACGATGCCGTCCTCAACCCGTTTATAGCTGGCCCCTGTCGGGCAAACAGTGACGCAAGGTGCGTCTTCGCAATGCAGGCAGGATTTCGGGAAATGTACGATCTGTGCTGATTTATCGTCTTGTTTGACTTCATATGTGTGAATTCGGTTGAGAAAAGTACCGACGGGGTTTGCGCCATAAGCGTCTTGATCTGACAAGGGTGCGCCGTAATTCGAGGTATTCCATTCCTTGCAGTTGATCACGCAGGCATGACAGCCGACGCAAATGTCCAGATCAATCACAAGGCCAAGTTTCTTGGCAGTTGTAGGGGGTAAAGCGGTCATATTAAAACCCCTCCCCGTAAGCTACATCTTTCGGCCCATGCCCTATGGGCGAGCTTTGCGCAGGTGTTTCGGGCTGCGATATCCCGTCCCCGACAGGGGCTTTTTCAAGCTTCACCCGCAGGTCGTACCATGCCGCCTGCCCGGTGATCGGGTCAGAGTTTGCCCAGCGCAGCCCGTCGCCCTTGGGCGGCAGCAACTCGTGGATCAGGTGGTTCAGCAAAAAGCCTTTGGTGGCTTCGGGTGCGTTTTCATCCAAGGCCCACGCGCCTTTGCGTTTGCCGATGGCGTTCCATGTCCAGACAGTGTGCGGGTTCAGTGCATCCATCCGCACAACGGGGACTTTTATCTGCCCGTGATGCGATGTGACATAAGCCCAATCGCCCTCGGCAAAGCCGTGTTCAACCCAAACCTCGCCCGATACATACAAAGGATTAGTGCCATGGATTTGCCGCAGCCATGCGTTTTGCGAACCCCATGAATGGTACATCGCGGCGGGGCGTTGGGTTAAAGCGTGCAGTGGGTATTCTGCGCAATCCACCGCCTGTTCTTCATGGGGGGGCCACCATGTGGGCAGCGGATCCATGGTCTCGATCAGTTGGGCACGCAAATGGTTGGGCGGTTGCAATTCACCTTTTCCCATAGCTGCCAAGCGGAATTTTTGCAGCGTTTCCACATAGAGATCAAACAGATAAGGTGACGGTTTATCGTAGATGCCACGCTCTACCGCCCAGTCCTGATAGGCCTTGTTCCACGGTTTGTAATACAGGGCTTCATCGGGGATGTGATCCATCCAGAAGCTGCCGTTCTCGATGTAGCGTTCAATTTGTTCAGGGTTCGGTTCGCCGCGCCCCTTGCCCAAACCATCCTTACCGCGAAACCCCGCCAATGGCCCGACACCGGGGCGACGTTCGTGGCTGACGATATAGTCGGCGTAATCGGCGTATTTCGCCGCGCCGTCCGCATTTACAAAACCCGGTAATTCCAGTTTTGCACCCAGTTCTATCAGCACGGTTTGAAAGCCGCGCACATCGCGGTCAGGTTCCACCACCGGCCAGCGGATACTGTCACAAATCGCGTCCGCCTCGGATATCGGGCGATCCAAAAGAGAAATACAATCGTGGCGTTCCAGATAGGTGGTATCGGGCAGCACCAGATCGGCAAAAGCCACCATTTCGGACGAGTAGGCATCCGAATAGATAATGTTCGGGATCACATAGTCGCCGTTCTCATCCTTATCGGTCAGCATATCCATCACGCCGCGCGCATTCATCGACGAATTCCACGACATATTGGCCATATACATAAACAGAGTATCGATCTTGTAGGGGTCACCCGCGTGTGCGTTGGATATTACCATATGCATTAGCCCATGCGCCGATAACGGGTTTTCCCATGTGAACGCCTTGTCGATACGTATCGGCGTACCGCTTGCGTTCAACGCCAGATCTTCGGGGCCGGTGGGAAAGCCCAGATGCGGCCCGTTCAGCGGCCCGCCCGGGGTTGCATAACTGTGCGGGGTCGGATGATTGCCCAAGGGTTTGGGATATGGCGGCTTGAACCGCATGCCGCCCGGCACCTCGACACTGCCCAACAGGATTTGCAGCAGGTGAATGGCACGGCAGGTTTGAAAGCCGTTCGAGTGTGCCGAAATTCCGCGCATAGCGTGAAACGACACCGGACGCCCTGTCATGGTTTTATGCTTCTCGCCGCGCCAGTCGGTCCACGGCTGATCGATGGTAATCTCTTCCTCGAACGCCACGTGGGCCAATTCGGCGGCCAAACGGCGGATGGTTTCGGCAGATATACCGCAGCGTTCCGCCACCGCTTCAGGGGCATAATCATCCGACAGGTATTTGCGCGTCATCAACTCAAACACCGGTGTGTATGTTACGCCCTTATAGGTCACATCTCCAGTAAACGCCGGTTTCACCCCCTTTTTGTCAAAGGTCGCGGGCGTACCTGTCACCCTGTCCTGCACCATGAACTGCCCCTGCACATCACGCAAAAGCAGGCCAAACTCGTCAGAGGTTTCATCCATATTCACCAGCATCGGCGCGTTGGTGTAGCGCATCAGATAGTTCAGATCGATCTTGCCTGCCTTCAGCAGCACATGGATCATCGCCAAGACGAACAAGCCGTCGGTGCCCGGCGTAATACCGACCCATTCATCGGCAATGGCGTTATAACCCGACCGTATCGGGTTTACGCCAACGATTTTGGCGCCGCGTGCTTTCAGTTTCGACAACCCCGCTTTGATCGGGTTGCTGTCGTGGTCTTCGGCCACCCCGAAAATCATGAACAGCTTGGTGCGATCCCAGTCGGGCACGCCAAATTCCCAGAACGAGCCGCCCATGGTGTAGATCCCGGCCGCGGCCATATTGACCGAACAAAAGCCGCCATGCGCGGCGTAATTCGGGGTGCCAAACTGCTGCGCCCAGTAGCTCGTCAGTGATTGAGACTGATCACGTCCAGTGAAAAACGCCAGCTTATGCGGGGCTTTTTCACGAATCGGGGCCAGCCGCTTGACCACCATATCAATGGCTTCATCCCAGCTTATTTCCTCGAACTTGCCTTCACCGCGCGCCCCCACACGGCGCAGAGGTGCGCGCAGGCGCGCAGGCGAATAATGCTGCATGATACCAGCCGAACCTTTGGCGCAAAGCACCCCTTTGTTGATCGGGTGATCGCGGTTGCCTTCGATATACTTAACCTTGCCATCCTTCATATGCACGTTGATGCCGCAGCGACACGCGCACATATAACAGGTGGTTTTACGTATCTCGTCAGAGACCTCGGGCGAGGTCTCCAGATCAGGTTGGTGGTGGTTCATTAATTGCGGCTCCCTTGCGGCGAATTATGAGGAAAATCATCTCAAGGGCCAGCATTAAAAAGAATATGGTTCGGATTTTATATAGACTGAAACCACTTTCGGGTTTTCGGAAAAGACCCACCCAGTTTAAGGC
>CAZMMG010000173.1:0-5156 GCA_964567355.1 uncultured Neptunicoccus sp. | reverse complement strand
GAATTAACGTCCAGAGGCTAATATGTTCGATCACAAAGACCTTCAAACATTGCACGCGCAATCCTTGAAAATGCAAAGCTGGATACGTCAGCAAACATTCAGTCCCGAGATGGAAAAAAGTCTGCGGCGGTTTTCCAGTTGGGAAGTGTCAGAGCTGATACTCAAGATCAATCAATCCACATTTCGGGGCCGTTTGGCCGCTGATCCCTCGCTTCCTGCGGGCGAGGTAGAAGCAGACGGTCGCCAGCGCTGGTACAGTCTGGAGGAAATAAATGAGCTGCGCCGCCGTATGAAGGTGAACCGTAAATCACTGATGCCGCCGCGCCCTGCGGGAAAACGGGCATTTAGGGCGGCTATTGCCAACTTCAAAGGCGGTGCGGGAAAATCCACAGTGGCACTGCATTATGCCCATGCGGCAGCTTTGGACGGCTACCGTATTTTGGTGGTGGACTTTGATCCGCAAGCTACCTTGTCACACAGTATGGGCCTGCATGATGTGGCCGAGGATCACACTGTTTGGGGAATTATGGCGCGGGATCTGATCCGTGAAACCGACCGGATGAACGCGACTTCCGTTGCTGCCGCCAGCGGCACGGCCCTGCCCCAGCGAAAATTACCGACCTCGATCAGTGGGCTGGGTCTGGGGGATTTGCGCGTGGCCGATTTTATCAAGCCCACGGCCTGGTCGACCATCGATATCGTGCCGTCATGTGCCAATGCGGCCTTTGTTGAATTTGCCTCTGCGCAGTATCGCCATCTGAACCCAGAATGGTCGTTCTTTGCCGCGGTTAGCCGTTATCTGGATGCAATCCCGGATGATGCTTACGATCTGATTATTTTTGATTGCCCGCCCGCCATCGGCTATCAGTCTATGAATGCGGTTTTTGCTGCCGACATGCTGTATATTCCGTCCGGCCCCGCCTATTGGGAATATGATAGCACCACCAGTTTTATCGGGCAATTGTCCGAAGCGCTGGAAGATCTGGCATTTGGATTTGACGGAACCTTCCCTGCGGGGAATATGACTTTGCCGAAAGCATTTTGTGATGTGCGGTTCCTGCTGACCCGGTTTGAACCGGGCAATGAGTTGCATCAGGCGATGTACAGTGCGTACCAGAAAGTATTTGGTGATAATTTGGCGGTACACCCGATTGAATTGACCCGCGCAGTTGAGCAATCAAGCCGCTTTCTAAGCTCGGTTTATGAAATAGATTACCGCGAGATGACGCGCGAAACATGGCGTCGGGCGCGGGCCACGTTTGATTGTGGTTATGAGGAATTCAAGTCCTCGATCATCGCGTCGTGGGACAAGCTGGAGGATAAGGCATGAGCAAGAAACGCCGCGTATTCGATATCGATATGCCGGAAGATGAACCGGCACCATTGGAAACCAAATCCGCTTTCGGGGGTGGTTCAAGACGCAGAGGGCCAATGGCCTCGGCCATATCCGAAAATGCCGATAGCCTGAAAGAACGTCAGGCAGTGGAATTGCAAATTCGCGCAGAAAACGATCAGCTGGCGCATGAATATGTCAAACGCAAAGCCGACGGCCTGGTGATTGATTTGATACCGCTTGAAAGCATCATCAGCGAAAAGCTGTCGCGCGATCGTTTGAAAACGGTGGATGCGGATATGGATGAGCTAATCGACTCTATCCGCGAAATAGGCCTGTCTAATCCGATACGCGTACAAAAGCGCGATGACGGGCGCTACGAGCTGGTGCAGGGTTACAGACGGCTTGAAGCCTATAAGGCGCTGATGGGCGATCCTGATGGGGTGGAAGCCTATTCCAGCATTCCTGCCGCCGTGATATTCAACGCAGAAACGTTGGACGTTTTGTACCGCAAAATGGTGGATGAAAATCTGGTGCGCAAAGATATCTCGTTTGCGGAAATGGCGGTGCTTGCTCTTAAGTATGCGCGGGACCCCGCAACGGATTGCGACGACCCTGAAAAGGCCGTGGCGATATTGTTCAAATCCGCCGGCTATCAGAAGCGCAGCTACATCCGCGGCTTTATCGGATTGATGGACAGGGTCGGGGATGCGCTGAAATTCCCCGCCGAAATCTCGCGGGCTTTGGGGCTGGAGTTGCGCAAGCGTATCGACGCGGACGGTTCGGTTGTGGCAAGGCTAGAAAGTGATCTGCTGGCCGCAGGAGCGCACCGTTTGCTGGAAGAGGAGCAAACAATATTGCGCCGTGCCGCCGGATTGGACGCTGATAAAAAAACCTTCCCTGCGGGGAAGGTAAATCCCAAACCCCCGCGCCAACCCAAGACTGTGTTTAATATCACCCGCCCTGAAGGAACGGTGAAATGTATGGCAACAGCGGGGCGGCTGGAGCTGCGTTTGGCCAAAGATTTTTCAACTGTTGATCGGGTGAAGCTGGAACAGGCGATTCGGCAGCTGTTGATAAACATAGAAAAAAAATGATAAAAATCAATATGTTAGGAGTTATTTCTGATGACTCGGCGGCGCATGATATTAAACTGGTTGGCGGGCGGTTATCCCGTTAGAGATGGACAAAACCGTATGGTGGGTTATTACCAATTAAAAATAACGGATTGTTGAGGGCAGGGGTCTATGACTGATAATTTAGCAAAAATCGGTGCCAAGGTTTTAGCGGTTGAAGCGGCGGCTTTAACCGCTTTGGCGGATAGTCTGGGCACACCTTTTGAAAAAGCGGTGGGCTTATTAGCAAATGTATCGGGCCGTGTGGTGGTTTCTGGTATGGGTAAATCCGGTCATATTGCCCGCAAAATTGCGGCCACCATGGCCAGCACCGGAACCCCTGCACAATTCGTACATCCCGGTGAGGCCAGCCACGGCGATCTGGGTATGATCACCCGAACGGATGTTTGCATCATGCTGTCAAACTCTGGTGAGACGGCGGAACTGGCGGATGAAATTGCCCATGCCAAACGTTTTCAAATTCCGCTGATTGCAATTACTAAAAATGCAGATAGCTCGCTTGGGAAGGCGGCAGATGTGGCATTGGTTTTACCTGCTCAACCCGAGGCCTGTAGCATCGGGATGGCGCCAACAACATCGACCACCATGCAGCTTGCCTTGGGTGATGCGCTGGCGGTGGCTTTGATGAAACTGCGTGGTTTTGATCGTGACAGTTTTCTGGTTAATCACCCTGGTGGCAAGCTGGGGGCGCAATTGTTGAAGGTGGAAAATATCATGCATGCAGGGGCGGCTTTGCCTGTGGTCGGGCCGGATGCGGCGATGAGCGAGGTCTTGCTGGAAATGACCGCCAAGGGTTTCGGGGTGGCTGCAGTGCTGGCCAATGGCCAATTGCTGGGCATTGTGACTGACGGGGATTTGCGCCGCAACATGGATAGTTTGATGGATCAAACGGCGGGGTCGGTCGCAACCATGGGGCCTGTTACGGCAAAGCCCGATATGTTGGCGTCAGAGGCTTTGGGGATTATGAACCGCAAGACGATTTCTGCGCTGATGGTGGTGGATCGGGCAGGGGCCTTGAAAGGGCTGGTGCATATCCATGATATTTTAAGGGCAGGTGTGGTATGAAAACAGCAATTGTCATACCGGCGCGGTTTGCCTCAACACGTTATCCGGGTAAGCCTCTGGTGGTTTTGCGCGGCCCTGACGGGGCCAAGTCGCTGATCCGGCGCAGTTGGGAAGCGGCGATGGCGGTTTCGGGCGTGGATGCGGTTTATGTGGCGACGGATGATGCGCGTATTCGGGATGCGGCAGAAGCGTTCGGGGCGAAGGTTTTAATGACGCCGACAAGCTGTGCCAATGGTACCGAACGCTGTGCGGCGGCACTGGATAAAATGGACAGTGATCCTGACCTAGTTGTGAATCTGCAAGGCGATGCGCCGTTAACACCGGCTTGGTTTGTTTCTGACCTGATTGCGGCATTTAAGACCGATCCGAATGCGCATGTAACCACGCCGGTTTTGCGCTGTGATTTGCAGACTTATCGCAACTTTGTCGAGGACCGCAAACACGGGCGCGTTGGTGGTACAACGGCGGTTTTTGATACGCATATGAACGCGCTGTATTTTTCCAAAGAAGTGATCCCCTATGTCGGGGATGATCTGGGGGAAGGCGATGAAATCCCTGTGTTTCATCATGTCGGTGTTTATGCGTATCGGCCTGAAGCCCTGCGGGAATATGCCGATTGGGCGGTTGGGCCGCTAGAGGTGCTTGAAGGTTTGGAGCAGTTACGGTTTATGGAACGTGGTATCCCTGTGCGCTGCGTTGAAGTGGACGGGCAGGGTAGGGTGTTTTGGGAATTGAACAACCCCGAAGATGTGCCGCGTATAGAAGCGGTTTTGAACAAAGGATTGAGCGCATGAAAACGGTTAAAGCAGGTGGATTGAAGATCAGCAACAAGATGCCTTTCACGCTGCTGGCGGGGCCTTGCCAGCTGGAAAGCTTGGATCATGCGCGGATGCTGTGTGAGCGTACGTTAGCGGCCTGTTCATCCACCAACACGCCTTATGTGTTCAAAGCCAGCTATGACAAAGCCAATCGTACCAGCCTGAAGGGTATGCGCGGTTTGGGGATGGAAAAGGGGTTGGAAATTCTGGCGGCAATCCGCGATGAGTTCAAGGTGCCGGTGGTCACGGATGTGCATGAAATATGGCACTGTGCCAAGGCCGCCGAAGTGGTGGATATTTTGCAAATTCCTGCGTTCTTGTGCCGTCAAACCGATCTGCTGTTGGCGGCGGGTGAAACCGGCAAATGTATTAACGTGAAAAAGGGGCAGTTTCTGGCGCCGCATGATATGGCGAATGTGGCGGAAAAAGTGGCCTCGACCGGTAATGAAAATATTATGCTGTGTGATCGTGGCACCAGTTTTGGCTATAACATGCTGGTCAGCGATTTTCGCGGTATTCCGATCATGGCCGAGACCGGCTATCCAGTGGTGTTTGATGCAACGCATAGCGTGCAAATGCCGGGCGGGCAGGGGACATCAACGGGCGGTAAGCGCGAGTTTGTACCGCCTTTGGCCACGGCGGCGGCAGCGATCGGGGTGGCGGCGATTTTTATCGAGACCCACCAAGACCCAGACAACGCGCCTAGCGACGGGCCGAATATGATCCCGGTGGATCAGATGCGCGGCTTAATTGAAAAACTTTCCGCACATGATCGGTTGGCGAAGGGCTTGTAAGATAGCGAAG
>CAZMMG010000172.1:0-5161 GCA_964567355.1 uncultured Neptunicoccus sp. | reverse complement strand
TATGCATACCAGAATCAGATCGTGTTGGGAATCTCTGAGTTATGCAGAGGCCTCATCCTATCAAATATTTTTGAGTTATCCGCCAACGGGACGGTTAAGCGAATTTCAAAAAACCATATTGACAACCAGTTACAATCGATCCCTTGCAGGCGGCTATGCCGCATCGCAAGTGGCCTCGACATCGCCCTATGGCGTGCGTGGAATGTTGAAGCAAGTTCAACAGGAGATGCTGGGTGGAGCTGGTACTGTTGCGATTGTTGCTCCGCAATCACCGGCCTATGTCCAACCGCAACCGATTATTGTACAACCGGCGCCAACTTTTCAGGCCGCAGCGCCAACGGTTCAGGCAACAGCGACGGAAGACAACACAGCATTTAAATTACCAAGTTTTGGCGTGGCGGAAGAAACCGACTCTCTTGCAAACCACTGTAATAAAATCAGCCTGATTACCAGTACCAATGGTGGGTATACCAAAGCCTCTACCATGCAGGATCCGATTTTTACCCTGAATGAACAATATTGTCTGGCACGGGCCTATGCGATTTCAACCAGTGAATATATGATCAAAAAAGTTCAAGGTGTCTCGTCTGCGCAAATGCAGAAACAATGCGAAACTTTGGGGCCAGGATTTAAGAGACCGGTTTCAGCCTTGTCCATGGGAAGCATGGATCAGGCGACCGCAAAAACCAGTGATCTGATTCTGACATCGGGATTGTCCCCGGTGCAGCTAACCAATACGGCAAAAATATGCCTCGGGATCGGATATCGTACTGATAATATGGATGTGGCCTTGGCCTCTGCCTTGATATTGGTGACATTGGGTAATCAGGTTTATGGAGAATTGCTTGGCCATCACTTGTTGAACGGGTTTGGAACGGCGCAACGCAGAGATGTGGCTGTGCTATGGTTCAAATCCGCGGTTAATGCCATTGAGCAGGGGCAACCCGCAGTGTTTGTTCCGGGGCAAGCTGATCGCACGGCTCTGATCTGGTCGGCCGTGACACAATTGGCCGCCCCTGATGCCTCTTCTACGGGGCAAAACCAGCCAGTTGGATTTAGCGTTCCTAAATTCAGTTCCGAGACACCTGACCTGCCAATTGCAAAAATTCTTGATTAGGGCTTGTTGACGGTCGGTATATTGCGAGCGGGTGACGTTTCCCCTTCACAAGCCCCCGGGCCTTCGCTATACGGCGCATGATTAAACGTGCGGCTGTGGCGGAATGGTAGACGCGCAGCGTTGAGGTCGCTGTGGGGTAACACCCGTGGAAGTTCGAGTCTTCTCAGCCGCACCAAAAATTCTTCTGGAACAGAAGAATCAGCAAGCTTTCCGCAAAAGCGATAGGCGGCAAGTGTTTCAACGAAACACCGAGAGCTTACGACGTTTGAAGTTTACCGGTTTGGGTGCACCAAAGGCTCTTTGGGAACAACAAAGGTTCCGACAAATATCGGGGTGCCGCGCGGTTCAAAATTTCCCCGTTTGTCATGTTATCCGACTTATATCACGCAATAAATCTGACATTCGACTTTGCTGCTTTTGGGCAGCGGCTCTGGTCTTTGTGTGTATTCACGGGAGTTTCTATATATTTGAGTATTTTTACGAATTGAATTGTGGATGGTATTGGAGCAAAACCAAAGAAAATGGGAAAGCGAATTATGGATGCACGAATTGTAGGATGGGGCCATACGCCTTTTGGCCGTCTTGACGGTAAAACCTTTGAAGATTTAATCGTCGATGCGGCTCGGGCCGCTTTAAGTCATGCGGGTATTGAAGCCAGTGATGTGGACGAGATTTGGCTGGGCCATTACAATGCGGGTTTGGTTATGGACGGCTTTCCATCATCTCTTGCTTTGCAGATAGACGATAGCTTGCGCTTTACTCCGGCAACACGGGTTGAAAATGCCTGTGCCAGTGGCTCGGCGGCGGTTTATGCTGCCCGCAATTCCATTCGCGCAGGTGCGGCGCGGGTGGTTCTGGTGGTTGGTGCGGAAAAGATGACCAGTAAAGACACCAAAGGCGTGACTGCCGCACTGGCCTGTGCCACATACCAAAAGGAAGAGGCCGATTTATCGTTCCCGCAAGTATTTGGCCAGATCGCCGATGCTTATTTTCAGGCTTACGGTGACCAGTCTGCGGCATTGGCAAGGATTGCCGCAAAAAACCACAAAAATGCTGTGCATAATCCGCTGGCGCAAATGCAAAAAGATGTGGGCTTTGATTTTTGCAATACAGTCAGTGAAAAAAACCCGATGGTCGCCCCGCCTTTGCGCCTGACCGATTGTTCCCTGATCACCGATGGGGCCGCAGCACTGGTGATGGTGGCTGATGATATGGCGATGGATTTCACCAATGATATTGCATTTCGCGCAGCGGTTCAGGTCAATGATTTCCTGCCGGTGTCGAAACGCGATATGCTGGCGTTCGAGGGGCCAACGCAGGCTTTCAGGCGCGCATATATGATGGCGGGAATTGATGTGAATGATCTTGATTTCGCCGAAGTGCATGATTGCTTTACAATCTCGGAAATGCTGCTCTACGAGGCAATGGGGCTGGTGCCGCGTGGTCACGGCGCCCGGGCGATTGACGATGGATTGGTTCTGGCAAACGGGACCTTACCGGTCAACTTGTCGGGTGGGTTGAAAGCCAAGGGGCATCCTGTCGGGGCAACGGGGGTATCCATGCATGTAATCACGGCCATGCAGTTGACTGCCGAGGCTGGGGCAATGCAACGGGCGGGGGCGGAACTTGGTTGTGTCTTTAATATGGGCGGTTCTGGTGTTGCAAACTATTGCTCTATACTGGAATGCGCAGGGGGGCGCGTGTGAATCCCGCCGAATGGCTGATACGCGCATCCCGTCTTAATCCTGATGCGCCTGCGCTGTTGCAAGGCGAAAACCTGGTTGCTGATTATGCATGTTTTGCCGCGCGTGCGGCATCGATTGCAGGTGCATTGCAGGATCGATACGGTGTTAAATCCGGGGATCGCATAGCGATATTCATGAAGAACCGCACCGAATATCTGGAAGTGCTTTACGGCGCATGGTTTGCCGGGGCTGTGGTGGTGCCGATCAATGCAAAGCTGCATGCAAAAGAGGCGGCTTGGATTGTTGAAGATGCAAGTGCGAGAATTGTCTTTGTCAGCAAGGATACGGCGGCGGCATTCAGGGATGTTCAACCCGGTACGGTGCGCCATGTGGTTGAGGCTGACGCTGGGGAGTTCGCAACGCTTTATCAGGCGACAGCGATGCCGCATCCCGCAGCTGTCTCTGCGGATGACATGATTTGGCTATTCTATACGTCCGGTACTACCGGTAAGCCAAAGGGGGTGATGCTCACGGCTGGCAATCTGTTGGCGATGGCCACGACATATTTTATAGATATTGATGATGTTCGCCATGAAGACGCTATTCTGTATGCGGCGCCTATGTCGCATGGGGCAGGCCTTTACAATTTCATGCACGTTATGCGCGCTGGCCGCCATGTGGTGCCTAATTCCGGCGGTTTTGACCCCGACGAAATCCTGTCTCTTGCGAAAACTGTCGGCAATATTTCACTATTTGCTGCCCCGACGATGGTGCGCAGGCTGGTGGATTGCGCTAAGGTGCGCGGCGCGGACGGTGCTGGTCTTAAGACCATTATCTACGGCGGTGGCCCGATGTACCGGGCAGATATAATCGAAGCGGTCGAGGTGATGGGCCAACGGTTTGTGCAAATTTACGGGCAAGGGGAATGCCCGATGGCGATCTCGGCCTTGTCGCGTTCATTGGTTGCCGACAGGACGCATCCGAACTGGCACGCACGTCTGGGGTCGGTTGGAACCGCACAGGCCTGTACCTGTTTGCGGGTGGTCAGCGAAGATGGTTGCGATTTACCAATTGGTGAGGTTGGCGAGATCATCGCCAAAGGCACCGCCGTTATGAAGGGCTATTGGGGCAATGCGCAAGCCTCTGCCAAAGCTCTGCGCGCTGGCTGGCTTTGGACCGGCGATATGGGCGCACTGGATGCTGACGGGTTTTTGACGCTGCATGACCGGTCAAAAGACGTGATTATTTCGGGTGGCTCAAACATATACCCGCGTGAGGTAGAAGAGGTACTTCTGACGCACCCGAAAGTTCATGAGGTTGCGGTGGTGGGGCGTGCCCATCCCGAATGGGGTGAAGACGTGGTTGCCTTTGTTGTCACTGTTGATGGATGCCGGGTTGATCCGAAAGAGCTTGACGCATATTGTTTGGCTGAAATTGCCCGTTTCAAACGGCCCAAAGATTATAGGATTGTACCGGAGTTACCGAAAAACAACTATGGTAAAGTCTTAAAGAAAGACCTGCGGGCTAGTCTGAAAAAACAGAGCACATAAGGGAACATTGATGAACCAAGTTACAATGGCCGAATTGCAGGCAGCTACCCCGCATATTTTGGATGCCCCCAAAGACAATGCACCGGTTCAACAACTGTGCCTGCGCCCTGATTATGGCACACGCGATTTCGTTGATAAAATCGAACTGACCCGCGCGTTCGGCATGCCGGGCGAGCGTTGGAACTATGCGCCGTGGTTGAAACTGGAAAATGGCAAACCCGACCCGCGCATTCAGGTTTCCATTCTGGGAAGCAGGGTGCTGGATTTGGTTTGGCGCGACCGCGAAAACACCCCGCATCCCGGTGATCCGATTGTGGCTGACATGGATTTTTCGCATGCGAACATGCCGGTGGGGACGTTGCTGAACATCGGCTCTGCCACGCTGCGGGTGTCGGATAAGTTCAATGATGCTTGCGTGAAGTGGAAAGTGCGCTACGGCCAGGATGCCAAAGACTGGATTGTGGTGCCCGAAAATATCACCCACCGCTTGCGCGGAGTGTTGTGTGAAGTGGTGCGCGATGGCTGGGTAAAAACCGGCGATCTTATTCAAAAGGCGTAAAGCCTCTGTGGACAGCCCCCAAAGCCTTGGTTAAAACGCCTTAACCAGACCAGCGGAATTAAGCCATGACCAGTGTAAACGACATTCGTTCAACCTTTTTGAACTTCTTTGAAAAAAACGGCCACCAGATCGTTTCCAGCTCGCCTCTGGTGCCGCGAAATGATCCGACTTTGATGTTTGTCAATTCGGGCATGGTGCAGTTCAAAAACCTGTTCACGGGGCAAGAAAGGCGCGATTATGTGCGTGCAAC
>CAZMMG010000171.1:0-5163 GCA_964567355.1 uncultured Neptunicoccus sp. | reverse complement strand
AAAATGCTAACCCCGTTTAATGCCTTTTTGATATTTGCCTTATTGGGCTCTGGAACCCCGGCCGCAGCCTTGGATTTAACCGCCATGAGCGATACGGAAAAACAGCAGTTCGGCCAACAGGTGCGTGAATATTTATTGCAAAACCCGGATATTATTCTAGAGGTTTTCGATATTTTGAAGCAGCAACAACAAGTGGATGAGCAAAACCGTGATGCGCAACTGATAGCAGACAACTTGCAGGAAATCCAAAATGATGGATTCTCATGGGTCGGTGGCAATCCGGACGGGGATATCACTTTGGTCGAGTTCATGGATTACAAATGCAGCTATTGCCGCAAAGCCCATAAGGAAATAGCCCGTTTGGTGGCAACAGATGGCAATATCCGTATGGTGGTCAAAGAATATCCGATCCTAAGCCAAGACTCGTTTGATCTGTCCCGCGCCGCAATAGCCACGTTGCAAAACCTTGGGCCGGATGCCTATAAAAAAATATATGACAAGCTGATTGAGCACAACGGCCCAGTTACACCAGAAGCCATTAGCTTTATTGCAAAAAAAATAGGTTTGGATGGGGATGCCATTGTTGCGCATATGGATGATGCATCCGTGTTGGAGCAGATTAAAAACACCCGTGCTCTTGGCGATACACTGGATATTACCGGCACACCGACATTTGTCATTAATGAGCAGATTTTACGCGGCTACGCCCCCCCCGATAGTATGAAACAAATCGTGGCCGAACTTCGCGCACAAATACAGTAGGAAAAAGCAGTTTTGCACACAAGAATGCTTTAACCCCGCGCATAGACACTGTATAAGTTCAAAGAATGCCCCGAAGGGTGACAACGGTTGAGGATGACATGACAAAAAAAGATCAAGACACAGACATAGAATTTATCACGTCTTTAGCCAGTTTATTGCAAGAAAACGATCTGACCGAAATTCAGGTCGAGCGTGATTATGGTGGTAACAAATCTTTGAATGTGATGCTGTCACGTCAAACTATGATGGCACCGGCACCGATGCAGGCGGCACTTGCCCCTGCTGTAGTAGCCGCTGCCGAGCAACCTGCCGCCACCGCTGCGACACAGACAGAAGATCCGGCTCAACATCCGGGCGCGGTTACCTCGCCTATGGTTGGCACGGTATATCTGGCAGCGGAACCTGGTGCCGCCCCTTTTGTTACAGTTGGTTCCAACATTACCGAAGGCCAGACGGTACTTATTATCGAAGCCATGAAAACCATGAACCAAATTCCGGCCCCTAAATCGGGCAAAATTACCCGAATTCTGGTTGATGACGCGAGCCCCGTTGAATTTGGTGCGCCTTTGGTCATTATCGAATAACCGCTCAATATAAAGGAGCTACCCCCCATGTTTTCCAAGGTATTGATTGCGAACCGGGGCGAAATAGCCCTTCGCGTTATCCGAGCTTGCCAAGAATTGGGCGTATCCACAGTTGCGGTTCATTCCACGGCTGACGCGGACGCCATGCATGTGCGCATGGCCGATGAAAGCGTTTGTATCGGCCCGCCTTCCAGCACCAACAGCTATCTGTCTATACCGGCCCTGATTTCGGCCTGTGAAATTACTGGTGCCGAAGCAATACATCCGGGCTATGGCTTTTTGTCTGAAAATGCCGATTTTGTGCAAATTGTCGAAGAACATGGGCTAAAATTCATCGGGCCAAGTGCCGAGCATATCCGCATGATGGGTGACAAAATCACCGCCAAGGTTACCATGAAAAATCTGGGCGTTCCTTGTGTTCCGGGCTCGGATGGCGGGGTTCCGACCATCGCAGAGGCACATAAGATCGCCGATGAAATGGGTTTTCCGGTAATTGTCAAAGCCACGGCAGGCGGTGGTGGACGCGGCATGAAACTGGCCAAGACCAAGGCAGATCTAGATGAGGCTTTCAGCACCGCGCGCGCAGAATCTAAATCCGCTTTTGGCAATGACGAAGTATACCTTGAAAAATACCTGACCCTGCCCCGCCATATTGAAGTGCAGGTTTTCGGTGATGGTCGCGGGCGCGCCGTTCATTTGGGCGAGCGCGATTGCTCGCTTCAAAGACGCCACCAAAAAGTTATGGAAGAAGCCCCAGGCCCCTGCATCCCCCCTGAAATTCGTGCAACAATCGGCAAAACATGCGCCGATGCGGTTGCCGCAATCGGCTATGAAGGTGCTGGGACTATCGAATTTCTTTATGAAAGAGATGAATTTTTCTTTATCGAGATGAACACCCGTTTGCAGGTGGAACATCCCGTGACCGAGGCCATCTTCGGAGTTGATCTTGTCAAACAGCAACTGCGTGTCGCCGCAGGTGAAGAAATGACCCTGATACAGGAAGATCTTAGCATCAAGGGCCATGCGATCGAGGTGCGGATCAATGCCGAAAAGCTACCCAATTTCATCCCCTGCCCCGGCAAGGTAAATACCTATCACGCCCCGGGTGGTTTGGGCGTGCGCATGGACAGTGCGCTTTATGACGGCTATTTTATCCCACCATATTATGATAGCCTGATCGGAAAACTGATCGTCACTGGCCGTGATCGCGAAGCGGCTTTGGCCCGGCTGAACCGTGCCTTGGGGGAACTGGTAATCGACGGCATTGACACCACGGTTCCGCTATTTCACGCCTTATTGAAAGAACAGGCGATAATAACCGGTGATTACGACATTCACTGGCTGGAAAAATGGCTCGAATCCCAAACTTTCGAATAGGGTTAAAGGGCCATGCCCGAAACTAAACAGGAAATAACCCCCGAGCTGTTGTTGCACGGTTACGCATCCGGGGTATTTCCAATGGCTGATGGTGTCGACAACCCCGAAATTTACTGGGTGGATCCGCATTTGCGCGGCGTGCTTCCACTAAATGCCTTTCACGTCTCGCGCAGTCTGGCACGACGAATAAAACGTGCGCAATATACAGTCACAGTCGATCAGTGTTTTACGGATGTGGTTTCAGCTTGCGCAGACCGCCCCGAAACATGGATCACCCCCGAGATTTTTGATCTCTATGGGCAGCTACACCGCTTGGGCCACGCCCATTCTATCGAAGTGATGCAAAATGGTACATTGGCAGGCGGGGTTTATGGCGTTTCTTTGTGGGGGGCATTTTTTGGTGAAAGCATGTTTTCGCGACGCACCGACACATCCAAAATTGCCCTGACCTATCTGGTGGCGCGGCTAAAATTCGGGGGCTATAGTTTGTGCGATACCCAGTTTTTGACCGACCATCTGGAAAGCCTCGGGGCTTGTGAGATTTCGCGCGAGGACTATCATAAAAATCTGGCTACGGCCTTGGCCCATGATGCAGATTTTCTAAAACTATCGACAAATACTCAGCCATCAGAAATTTTACACTTGAGCAACCACACATCGTAGCGTGGATGCTCCAGTGCGGACAAAGCCGGGGATGAAGCAATCATCCAGGCATCAAACCGGTCATTATTTTCGCGTACATCGCGAATGGTTACATAGGCAAACGCATCGCTACTGGGGTTGTCCTTGGGATAACGGCACTCTTTAACCGAAATTATCAGGCGTTCATATTTCTCGGATTGTCCCGGCTCTATGGTTAAATCGGTAACTTTACCCGTCAAGGTATCAAGCGCACGCAACACGGCAGCTTTGCCGGTTTCGGTTTCTATTTGTAGTGCCGCCAAAGGGCTGGCGATAATAAAAGCAACAAAAACGGCGAGTAAACGCATTATTTATTCCCGGACACAAACTTCATCAGCAACGTGATGAGACTAACGCTGCCTTGGGTGTCCTCAATCTCGCCGCCCGGCTCCACTGCAAACTCAGAACCACCGGGAATGATTTCGATGAAATTCCCCCCTAACAAACCTTCCGAGGATACCGCGATTGCACTGTCATCGGGGATTTCAATCCCATCCTTGATGGAAGCAGCCAGTTCCGCGCGAAACGTTTGCGGGTTCAAATCCAGTGCTGTCACTGTGCCGATTTTCACCCCGGCCATGCGTACATCGGTACCAAGGGACACGCCTTCCGCACTGCGAAAACTGGCCGTAACTTGATATGAACTGGTTGGGCCCGATAGCCCTACAGCATTTGAGGCATAAAACAAAAACCCAAGCGCTGCGACAACGACCAATGCCCCGATTGCAGTTTCTATAGGATTGTTTTTCATGAATAATCTCTACTTTGGCTGCCAAGCTTCATAATCAGTGCGATAGGTCGGCTTTGCTGCGTGCATACTGCCTGCCGGGGCATAGGCCATCGCACCTCCGGTCTGATTTTCCTGATGGGGTTGTTCCCAGGCCTTGTGTTGCATCGGTGTTTTGCTGGGCGGCTCTTTGAATGTGTGGTGCAGCCAGCCATGCCAGTCCGCATTCACCCGAGTGGCTTCAACCATGCCGTTGTAAATTACCCAACGGCGCTTGCCGTCCCGGGTTTCATAAAACACGTTGCCTGTATCATCTTCGCCAACCCGCACACCTTTCAACCAAGTGAAAAACTGTGTGTTCAGGGTTTGCCCGTTCCACCATGTGAAAAGTCGTTTGATAAACAGCATCGCTTCAGCCTTATTAGAGTTACACAAGTGTATGTCAAATTTTAGAGAAAACGTCCAGTCAGATTAAGATGCCGAGGCGCTTTCATCCTGCGCCTTTGCCTTACCATAAACGATCAAGGGTTCCCCCTCGTTGCGAGCCGCCTCTTCATTAACCACAACCTCTGTCACATTTTCCAGACTTGGCAAATCAAACATGGTGTTAAGCAGGATATCTTCCAGAATGGAACGCAACCCGCGCGCACCCGTTTTGCGGGCGATAGCGCGTTTTGCGATGGCACGCAGCGACTCGTCAGTGAATGTCAGTTTGGCGTTTTCCAATTCAAACAGGCGTTGGTATTGTTTCACCAGCGCATTTTTGGGTTGCGACAGAATGGTAACAAGCGCGTCCTCATCCAGATCGGTCAGCGTTGCGATTACTGGCAAACGGCCAACAAATTCCGGGATCAAACCGAATTTCAACAAATCTTCCGGCTCCAAATCACAAAACACTTCGCCTACGCCGCGAACATCTTCTTCTTTGACATCGGCCCCGAACCCTATTGATGAACCTTTGCCACGTTGCTATATGAGCCGGTCAAGCCCGGCAAAAGCACCGCCGCAAATAAACAGGATGTTGGTGGTGTC